>JBAYEZ010000204.1:0-2506 GCA_041667485.1 Bacilli bacterium | reverse complement strand
GCCAACCCGATAATCGGAGCGATAGTGACTGGCTTGGCGGTTCTCCAAAAAACCGTGTCGGCCTATTCCGCGAGCGTTGCATGGGCTGAACAAAAAAGAGATGAGACGATAAGCAACTCGCGAAGGGCAGAACGGCTTGGGATTGTCAGTTCTGGCCTATCAAGGAGGAATTATTAATGCCATTGCTATCTTACCCAAGATACGAAATATCGATAACCTCGATAAACCAATCGACCGCCTATGGCTACGATTCCTCAAAAGGGATGATAGTGGTCAGGAAAGGCGGGCCGCTATGGTTTGCCATCTCTTTGCTGACGGCCAATTTCCACATCGTCAAAAGGCTTAGCGCCAATGTTAAGCAGGAAACGGACGCTTCCGCGACGATTAACGACGCCGACACCCAACTTTACGCTTTCGGAGATGAATTGGGTTATGTCTTCGCGAGCGATTACAACGACGGATTCGGAGATGAAAACTCTTTGTCTCATTTCGGCCTAAGATACGTGAACATCGGCCTTAATAACGGAGGCATAAGCGAAAATGGCTATTTAATTTCGCCAACCACGCCCGTGGCCACGGGCCTCTATTGTTTGAACACGAAAATAGCCACCCCTACGCTTTCCTTGACGCGCAACGACGAACTTAACGGGTTTCAGGCCATTCCGACCGCCGAGGTGATAATAACCCCCAATCCCGTCGCTTACCAAGACGAGGCCCCTTCCTATTGGCTTTTGAAAATAGACATCGACGGATTCGGCGTAAGCTATCAAAAAATCCCGTATTCGCTTCGGTCGTTCAGGTTGAGGCTATCGTCCGGAGACCTCGTTTATTCCGTTATCGGCTTATCCGATGGTACGACTTCGGGAGGAAGCGTGATTTCAGCCTTTCCCGTTTTGCCAACGTCATCTACAGTGCTTTCGTCCTATTCGCCTGGCGGAAACGATTCCGACGCTTCGCCGGAAACCGAAATAAACAACGTCGTGGGCACCCCCTCGATCACTGTCAAAAACGGCCCCGTGGCGTTTTGGGGCACGGTTCCAAACGCCGGAGTGGCCAATGTGTCGGTCGATGGGGTTTACGCTTCCATCAACTATGCACAAAATGGGCAGTTCGCCATAACCTCATTCGGAAAAAACATAAAAGTGAAATCATCCAACCTTGGCGGAGGAATCACGGGCGATTACGAAGAGTCGAACACAATCAACTGCTCGTCTTTGAAAGCGGGAACTCCGACCATCGCTTGGACGGCTCCGGGTGTTTTGGGGATAACCTACGGAGTCGGCTCCTCGTCTTCGTCGGTGCTTGTCGGCGGGGTTTCCTTGCCAGCCTCGGCCTCAATAGACCTATCCGCTTATGCATCCGATGGTCTGACCTTGCCAGTAAAGGCAATCGCCAACGCCGACGGCTCATTGACCGGAGATGTTTCAGGCGTTTGCTCCGTTTATAACCAAAACAGCGACGAATCCACGGCCGTGTCGCTTCAAGGGATAAAACTCGGTCGCCCGTCGGTTTCCTATTCCTCTGGCAAGTTCTCTTGGCTCGCCGTCAGCGGGGCGACGTCTTACGACGTTTATGTCAATGGCGTTTTGGCGATCAACACCACGGATTTGGAATACGACCCCTCCGAGACATTGGGAACCGGATACGTCATCGCGAAAGGGACGAACGCGTTCACTTCTTCGCTCTCGGTCATCTACGAGGATAGCGACCCTAGCGAAAGTTTGGGCTTCGGAATCCTCGACACCCCGGTCGCTTCGGTTTCGTCAAACGTGATTTCTTGGTCTTCGATAACGAGCGCCGATTCCTATTCGATTTTCCAAGAGATAGGCGGAACCTATTCCGAAATCGGCTCAACCGCGTCATTGTCATATTCGATAACCGGTTCCGAGGAAGGGACGTTCAATTACAAAATCCAAGCGGTCAGCAAAACCCCTTCGCTCGATTCATCGGCTCTTTCCTCGCCCGTCTCAATGATTTTCTCCCGACTTCAAAAGCCCCTATTGTCGGCTTCCCCTGACGGGAAGACCATCTACGTTTCGCCCGAATCGGGAACCTACCCCACGGTAACTATAAAAATTTCGTTGAACAACAGGCTTTTAACCACATCGGGCGAACCCGTTTCGACCGATGGGGCGCGAGTAAGCGGAAGGAACGAGGCGGTGGCGCGGGCGTTCTCGGACGACCCATTAACGCTCTCTTCCCCTTCCAGCTCGACATTGTACTTCATCGTGGAAAATGTCGGCACGGTTTACAAAGCGTACATAAACGGCGTGGGCTATGGTGTCGGTTATCCGATTTCGCTTAATTTCACCTTCGATGAGACTTTGGAAACGGGCACGATAATCCTCGATTTGGAGGACACCAAGGCCATCAGGGAGCCTTTCGAGGCGTTCCAGCGGATTGCCTTGATATCCTATGACGGCAATGGCGTTGAGAAAGTGAGATGGTGTTTCGACATCGAATCCGACCAAGTCACGGAAAAGCAGTTCGGAACCTCCGGCGAGTT
>JBAYEZ010000203.1:0-2514 GCA_041667485.1 Bacilli bacterium | reverse complement strand
CATTCGGTTATTGAGTTCAGCGTATTTCATAAAGATTGCATCGCCCTTCGCCCCGTCTTCGATGTGGGCTTCCGCCGCACGTTTGTCGCTTTGGAGGGCGAGGAGTTTCCGCTCGAGGAGCTTCGCTTTTTTCTTCAGGGCGTCAAAAAGCCAGCCAAAGCGGTCTTTTTTTCGCCGATCTGCCAGCGTTTTTTCTTCTTCAAGACACGAGATGGAATATGAAACAGGATCAAATGGCTCATTCGTTTCGGTGAAAGGCTTCTTTTTGGGAGCAAGATAATGGAGGCCTCGAAGCATCGGTCTTTCATCGCTCATTTCGCCGCTCCGATAGGCGCCGATGATCGTGTCGTCATCCTCGCAAAGAATGAGGTTAGCGTGGTGAGGGATCAATTCGAGATAGAGGGTGTGGGCTTCTTCTTTATAGACCCCATTGATAACGGTCAAAGAGAAACGGATGACGCGGTCGTCATTGACCGGTTCAAGGTCGATGAGATAGGCGTTACCCAAATCTTTTTTCAAGAGGTCGAGGAATTTGCTTCCAAGTGAAGGGACGTTGACATCGGCGGACGCCAAATAAAAACGGGGGTTGGCGTCATCGAGGGAAATCACAAAGCGATTTTGCTCTCCTGAAGCGTGAAAGTAAAAGGTGTTTTCCGTATAAAGCGACGGTCGGCTCAGATGGTGAAAAACCAGCAAAGGCTTGAGATAGGCAAGATAGCTTTTCAAAGCATTGGATTTCAAGGACATGATGCGACTAGTATAGCATGTGGAACAATACTATTGACCTCGTTTCGGTAACTAGATATAGTGTAGACGAAATAATTACGGAGGATGTATTTTCCTATGAAAATTGCTCTATCAGCGGAATCAACCATCGATCTTGATGAGGCCCACCTAAAAAAGTACGACATTCGCACACTCCCTTTTCACGTTCAGAAAGGTGGCGAAGAAGGCTTTGACTACAAATTCAAAAACGAAGATCTCTTCAAATTCACGATTGAAACCGGCGTCATGTGTCACACCTCCGCCTGCAACATCGGCGAGTTACAAGAACATTTCGCCAAGATTTTTGCGTTTGGCTACGACAAAATCATCCATTTCACTATCTCGAGCGGCATCTCGAGTGGCTACAACAACGCGGCCGCCGTCGCTCAGAATGATCCGCGTATCGCCGTCATTGATTCGCACGGCACGAGCGGTGGGATTGGCATTCAAGCCATCTATGCCCATGAGTTGATCGAGGCGGGCTACGACTTCGACGAAATCCTTGAGAAAGTGCTCGCGCGCCGTCCGGCGATGCAATGTTCCTTTCAACTCGACCGACTCGATTTCCTCTACAAAGGAGGCCGCTGCTCGAAACTCGCGCTCATCGGCGCGAATCTTCTCCGCATCAAACCCGAAATCGTCTGCGACCCTGAAGGCAAATTCGCGACCGGCCGCAAACATCGTGGCTCGACCGAGAAATGCACGTTGGAATACATCGATGATATGATTGCCGCCTATCCGAATCTTGATAAAAAGATCGTCTTCCTCGATTATTCCACGATGGACCCTGCTTTGGTTGAGAAATGCCGTCTGAAGTGCGTCGATGCTGGCTTCCAAGAGGTTCAGGTCTATCAGGCCTGCCCGACCAACTCCTATCATGCTGGTCCGAACGTCATCGGTATTCAATTTTACACCGATGGTCCGCATCCGGTCGAAATGAAGAAATAAGAGCTGCTCACTTTGCCCCGAGGTTTTCCCGGGGTTTTCTTTTTGCCGCAAACGAAATCGTTTTCGAATATCTATCGGGTTTTTTCTTCCAGTTTCGTGTCAGTTATTGGCTGACAACGTGATGGAACCCCTTTCACCAATGAAGTGGCCTGTCGCGGTTGTTAAAAAGGGGAAATAGGTTATAATTTGATGCATTACCTATGAAACAAGGACTTTTGATTATCTTAAGCGGCCCTTCAGGCGTGGGCAAAGGTACCATTCGTCAAAAAGTGATGGAAGACACGAGTTTGAATCTTTGGTATTCGGTCTCTTTGACGACGCGTAAGCAGCGTCCGGGCGAAGAAAACGGCCGTGAATATTGGTTTGTGAGTGAAAAAGAATTTCAAGAGAATCTCGAGAAGGGCAACCTGCTCGAGCACGCTGTTTTCGTGGATCACCACTATGGCACCCCGAAAGACAAAGAGGAAGAGGTGCGGAAGAAAGGCATCAACGTTTTCCTCGAAATCGACGTCAAAGGGGCAAAGCAGGTGATGGAGAAGATGCCGGAAGCGATATCGATTTTTCTCCTTCCGCCTTCTTTTCAAGAGTTGGAAAATCGGATTCGGGGCCGTTCGACCGAATCGGAAAAAGTCATCGAAGAGCGTTTAGCCAAAGCCAAGAGCGAGATGACGTTAGTTAAGAATTACAAATATCAGGTCGTCAACGATTCGCTTGAGCGGGCCGCCCAGGAGATCCGGAGCATTATCGCCCATGAAATCTCCCTCGCTAAGTAGTCCGATTCGTCTATAATATTTTTGTGGT
>JBAYEZ010000202.1:0-2557 GCA_041667485.1 Bacilli bacterium | reverse complement strand
TCTTCGAGCGCTTTCGCGTTCTGGGTGGCATCACCGACGCCGATGTTGATGACGATCTTCTCAAGCTTCGGGCACTGCATGAGGCTGGTGTAACCGAATTTCTTGATCAAGGCCGGCACCACTTGATCGCGGTACTTCTTAATCAAACGGTTCTCGTACTTGTCGGGATTCTCGGCCTTAGCGGCTTTCTTCTCGGCCTTCGGGGCTTTTGCTTCGGCCTTCGGCGCGACGGCTTTGACGGCCTTTTCGGCCTTCGGCGCGGTGGCCTTCGGGGCCTTCTCCGCTTTCGGAGCCTTAGCGGCTACGGGTTTCTTTTCATCTGCCATAATCGCTATCCTCCTTATTTATCGAGGCTCTCGCCGGATTTACCGACGCGAACCTTCTTGCCAGCGACCACTTTGATGTGGACGCGGGTCGCTTTCTTGCTCTTCGGATCGACGAGAGCGACTTTCGAGGCATCGAGCGGGACATAGATGTCGAGCACGCTGCCCTCGGGGGTCCCCTGAGTCGGCTTCTTATGTTTCTTATGGACGTTCACGCCTTCGACGACGACTTTGTTGAGTTCGGGGTAGACCTTCTGGACCGCGCCGACTTTGCCTTTGTCATCACCGGAGAGAACGATCACCTTATCGCCTTTTTTGATGTTCATGGTTTTCTCCTTATAACACCTCGATGGCGAGCGAGATGATTTTCATATAACCCTTATCGCGAAGTTCGCGGGCCACCGGTCCGAAGACACGGGTGCCTAAGGGATTGCCATCAGCGTCGATGAGGACAATGGCATTGTCGTCGAAGGCAATGCACGAGCCATCCTTGCGGAGGACTGGGTGCTTCACCCGGACGATGACGCCTTTCACGACCTGGCCTTTTTTGATTTTGCCATTCGGCATAGCAGCCTTGACGGCGCACATCACGATATCGCCAAGCGTCGACGTCTTGCAGCGGCCGCCAGCGTACTGGCGGAAAATGCGGACGATACGAGCGCCGGAGTTATCAGCGACGACGAGATTTGATTCATTCTGGACCATTGCTGATATTCTCCTTATTTCTCAGCGGTTTTCGGCGCGTTGGCTTCTTCAGCTTTCGGTGCTTCAACCGGCTTTACGACTTCGCTGGAACCTTCCTTGCTCTCGAGGGCGGCTTCCGCATCGGCGACGCCTTGAGCGACGACGGCGCGCTTGTCGATCGAGACAAGCCGGAAACGTTTAATCTTCGAGATCGGACGGCAAGCCATGATGGTCACAACGTCGCCAACTTTGGCTTCGTTCTTCTCATCGTGGGCATAGTACTTCTTGGAATAGCCGACCCGCTTAGCATAAAGAGGATCGTTCCGTTTGGTCGAAACCGTCACCGCGATGGTTTTGTTCATCTTGATCGACGTCACAACCCCTTGAAAGGTTGTTCTGTTATTTCTTTCCATGGTGATTCTCCTTTCCTTACTTGGCGCTCGGGGCCTTGATTTGGAGCTCGCGCTCACGCCTCACGGTCTCGGCTTTGGCTAAATCCTTGCGGATGATCTTGATCTGATCGGGATGTTCGAGCTGGCCCACCGCTTTCTGGCGGGAGATTTCGAATTGTTTCTGACGAAGCTCGGCGATTTTAACGTCGAGGTCTTTCGGGGAGAGTTCCCGTAATTCTTTGATTTCCATAATTACTTCTTCTCTCCTTCTTTCGCTGGCTTGGCAGCTTCAGCGGCCGGAGCGGCGGCCGGAGCGGCAGCGCCCTCAGCGGGAGCAACACCCTCAGCTGGCGTCTCGTTGCCGGTGTCGGAGATGGTGGTCTTCTCAAGCGCATCCTCAGCCTTGATCGCGTCAACCGAGGATTCGTGTTGGGCTTCCATCCTCAGCTTTTCAGCCTCGGAGAGAGCCTTGCTCCGTTTCACCACTTTCGTGTTGACCGGGAGCTTGAAACTCGCCTGATGGAGAGCTTCAATGCAGAGGTTGTCGGCGATGCCGCCGATCTCGAAGAGCATCGTGCCCTCGTGAACGACAGCGACCCAGCCCTCTGGATTGCCTTTGCCAGAGCCCATGCGGACTTCGGCAGGCTTCTTCGTTTTGGCCATGTGCGGGAAGATCCGAATCCAGATCTTGCCAGCCCGGTCAGTGTAGCGGGCGAGGACGATACGAGCGGCCTCAATCTGATGGTCGGTCACGTAGTAGCCTTCGGTCGCTTGGAGTCCATACTCACCGAAGTCGACGTTGTTGCCTTTGTGGGCAGGACGATCGTACTTCAGTCCGTGCGGACGACGATATTTAACGCGCTTTGGTTGCAGCATTGTCGCTACCTCCTTCGTGGGCGTTGACAGCCGAGGCGGCCTTAGCGGCCATCCCGTCTTTCTTTACGCCGTTCTTATTGGTTGAGCGGCAGATCCACACCTTGACGCCGATGCGGCCATAAGCGGTCGCGGCATCAATGTGGGCGTAGTCGATGTCGGCGCGGAGGGTCTCGAGAGGGACAACGCCCTCTTTATAACCTTCGCGACGAGCGATTTCCGCTCCGCCTAAGCGTCCCTGGCATTGCGTACGGCAGCCAGCGGCACCGGCTTTTCTCATTCTTT
>JBAYEZ010000201.1:0-2562 GCA_041667485.1 Bacilli bacterium | reverse complement strand
AAGCAGGCGTTCCGAGTTGGGCCTCCATCTGAGCTTGTTTGATTTCGGCGACTTTGGCATCTTCCCAGAGAGGCGGGAAAGGCTCCTTGCCCTGAAAGAAACGGATGGTGCCAGCGAAAAATTCGATGATGCAAACGCCAATCCCATAGACGCCAAAAAGGACCAAAATAGCCAATAAAAGGGGCAAAAAGATAATGTAGACGAGCCCTAAGCCGAAGTTTTTGAGGAATTTTCCCATCGTTAATTCGCTGTCTTTTTGCCTTTCCTTAAACATAATAGTCTTCCTAAGAGGGTCGCGGTATCAAGGGAAAAGAAAAATAACGACAAGAAGGCAAGTCCGCCATCCTTGGGAACAAGGGGATAAAAGATGGCAAATCCATAAACGGATCCGAGCTCCATTAAGCCAAACAGAAGATAGACCCACCAAGGGAAACGCTCGGCGAAGAGCAGAGCGGAAAAGGCGCTGAAATAGATACTCAACACCAAGAAGACGTAACCGACAGTGGGATAGGAAAAAGCGAAGCTGATGGTTAAAATAACGCTGCAAATCCCCCCTAAAGGATAGCTAAGCGAGAGTTTTTCGGTTTCTTCTTTGACGAGGTGGAAACGGGCAAAGAAACCTTGGATCACAAAGTGGGTGATGGCTGTCTGCGCTAAGGCATAAGTTAAAAGGAAGGCGGGGACGATGTCATGGACATAAGGATGGTTGGTGAGATTGAGGACGCCGAGGAAGAAGGCGATGATGTCCTGGTCGTAGATCAATTTGATGAGAGGAATCGAGACGCAGTTGAAAATAGCGGTGATGATCCCCGTCCCTAAGACCACATAAGGAAGGGGCCAACTCTTGTGGTAGAAGAAGCCATAGGCCGTTCCGCTCAGGATGGCGGGAATGACGTAAAACAACGTGGCGGAAATATCGTAAGCCGTCACCGCGAGAGAAACTCCCATCGCGGCGAGGAGATAAATCGAAAGATACTTCTTTTCACAAAGGAGTCCAACCATCGCGGACACCAAGGGTAAAAAGAGCAGGACCGCCAAATCGCTCAAAGGGACGAAATGAACGAGGAGCGAGAAGATAGCGTTGAGGGCTGAGGCGATGGCCAAAAAAGCGATGTTTTGGCTAGGAGTTCGTCTTTCCGAAAAAAATTTCATCAAGATATTATCGTCACTTTTGCCACAAAAAGAAAACTCGAAGGGCACATTTGCCTTTTTCTTGTCTATTACTAAAATGGAGAGGCACTGGTGCGAACTCCATAACTCATGTGTCAAGTCCCCTTAGCTTGACGTGCTCCAGCGCCCCTTCTTTTTCTTCTCATGGGGAAGGAAGCATATCGCAAGGACGAAAAACGCTGGTTGCCTGATGGCCATTATTCGGATTGGCTCAAAGGACTCAAAAAGAAATACCGAACCGCTCAAATCAAGGTGGTTGCTCAAGTTAATTACGCATTTATTATTTTTCTTGGGAATCGGGGGAAGATATTGCTGAGAAATACTCTTCAGCGGAATTCGGTCCAACTTTCTTCGATGGGTTTAGCCAAGACTTTCAACATACCTTAGCCGGGAAGGGATTTTTATCTTCACAAATAATAGATGTTAAAAAATTGTATGAGTTTGACTCAAAAAATAGTGAGAGTTTTGAACAAGTTGTTCCAGAATTGCGCGCCATTCCATAGGGGCCTATTGTTGCATCTTAAAACGTTGTGCGAACGTTGATGAGGCATTGTTTTTTGCTCGTGAATCTATCAAGAATGGTTGGTCCCGTTTCGTTTTTTAATTTCCTGGATCCGGATTATTACCGATAGCGAGGGAAGGCCTTAACCAATCTCAAAGATTCGCTTTCGATAAACGAAAGCGATTTTGCTCAAGAAATGACGAAAGATCCCCATCCTTTTGATTTTCGCAGTTAACTTCTCAGTAATAATAGGCAATAAATACGTCATAGTTTTTAGCAAGTTGCTGAATGGCCCTATGTTTGTTCTTAGAAGAGCGGTTACGCGCGAAAAGAAAATACGTCTCAGAACAATAGCGTAAAGAATCATCCGCAAGTTCTGGATGAATTGGCCTTGCCTTTTACCCGGAGGTGGGACTATCAAAGAAACGCCTTAATGATGGAATCACTTTCTTGTCTTTTCGCTCTTTCGTTATTCTTTTTTCTTTTAAAATCCACGGGGTATGGCCTCTTCTATTTCGCGGAAGAAAAAATCCCATTGTCAAGTCTAGAAGTGGATGGGGATACAGGGTATGCTTAACTTACGTTAAGAGTACCCCTATGGATTATGCTTCTTTATTAAATGACAAACAGTTCGCCGCCGTTAAAACTCCGTCCCAATACGTGCGGATTATCGCCGGTGCCGGCAGTGGAAAAACCCGGGTGTTGACCTATCGGATCTCCTATTTGATTTCCGATTGCCATGTTGACCCTTCCCGGATTTTGGCCATCGCTTTCACCAATAAGGTCGCCACCGAAATGCACGATCGGGCCAGCAAGCTCGTCAACGAGCTTTTGGGCTATACCCCGAACCTTCACATCTCGACTTTCCACTCGTTCTGCGCCCGCTTCTT
>JBAYEZ010000200.1:0-2578 GCA_041667485.1 Bacilli bacterium | reverse complement strand
CCTCTTTTTTTAAAGCGTTCGCCACGGCGGCGGAATCTTCTTTCACCGAAGCGAGGGCCATTGCGACCGTCGCCTCGTCAAAGCCCCGGCGCCTCAGCGTCATCGCCGCCTTCGTTTTTCGGCGGCGAAGGGGAAAAGAAGCCATCTTCCTTTCAAGCGTCCCTAGGAAAGAGCGGGCGTGCTCGGCTTCCTCAGGAAAAGGCAGTTTGGCGATTATCTCCGGGCTGATTCCCTTCTCAAAACGAAGCGTCTGAACGATCCTTTCTTTGCCATATAGTTGCGAGGCTTTGCTCGCGGCGTAATCGGCGGCGAAGGCCGCATCGTCGAGAAAGCCCTCTTCGCGGACGTCGAAAAGCACTTCTTTGACGAGGACGGGATCGCCGGACTTGGCCAGAAGTTTGCCACGCATCTCCTTGAAGGAAAATTCCCGAGAGGACACGAGACGCAAGGCGTAGTTCAGGAGTTTTTCGCGAGCAAGGAACGAACGCAACTTCCGCATTTCGAGAGGCGAAACGTTTTTTCCGACGTAAAGGGGCATTTCCGTGAACGCGTTTCCGCTGAGGGAAAGTTTCGTCCCGTCGGCGAAAACGACACTTCGTTGGCCCCTGCGGTCCGAGGAAATGGAGACGATGGCATTACCAGTTTTTGCGGATGGCACGTTTATAAACCTCCAAAAGGCTCTCGTAGAATCGATTGATCGAATAGGGCTCGTTGCTCTTTCTCTCCTCCGCCCTTATCGTTTCTAATTTAGAGGCGGGGGGCGAAATGATACCGGGCAGTTTTTCCGCGAAATCGTCCTCATCGGAAAAAAAGTAGCCGTTCGTGCCGTCTTTTATCGTCCCCAAAAGGGTGTCGTCATAACGGCATAGCAGCACGAGCGAAGCCGCCATGGCTTCCATGAACGTAAGGCCCTGCGTTTCGGTGATGGAGGCGCTGACGAAGCAATCCCCAAGCGCATAATAATACGCGACTTCGGACGGGGGAACGGGACCCGTCGAAACGAAATGCCCGCTCAAACCAAGGGAACGGGCCAATTTGATCAGCTCAGGCAGAGCCGGCCCTCCGCCGACGAGCAGGAACATCGTTTTCCTCTCGGGATGGGTCGTCAGGAATTTGGCATATCCGCGAAGGCAGACGTCGATCGACTTCTCTTTGGCCACGCGGCCCAAGGAAAGAACGACATAGGTTCCTTCCTCGATTCCGCACTTGTTTTTTAGGGCGGCCAGTTTTTCGGGATCGAGGTTTTTCTTCTCGAACTTCGAGAAATCGATGCCTGTAGGGATGACGTTGATGCGGTCGTCGACCCCGATGGAACGCATATACTCCTGAATCTTGACGCTGGGGGTCACGAATTCGTCGGCTTGCATGATCTCGTAACGGACATAACCGCGGACGACGCCGCGGGCCGCCCGGTCGAAAAAGCCATGGGTGAAGTAATAGGCGTAGTCCTCCATCATCGTATGGAAGGTGTAGACGGTGGCGCAATGGAGTTTGAGGGACGAAAGGAACCCGAATTGCCCCACGCCGGCCTCGGTTTGGACGTGGATCACGTCGGGATGGAATTTCTCGAGTTGCTTCATGGCGGCGCTGTTCCAAAGCCACGCGCCGATGTAGCCATAGAGCTTTTTGATCTCAAGGCCCGGAATCCGCATGATCCCATCCTCGAAAGAGAACTCGTTGTCGAACGGGTTCGTGGTCACCACGACCGCCTCGTGGCCATGAGACTTCAAGGCCTTGAACAAATTCGACGAACTCGTGGCGACGCCGTTGATCTGCGGAAGGTAGGTATCCGTGAAAATCGCGACCCTCATCAGTCGCCCACCTCCAAATCGTCGCGCTTTTTCCTAAATCCCCGCTTACCCTTGCGCGGAAGAGGTTTTTTATCGTCGGCCTCGCCGTTCCGCAATCGCTGGACAATCGACTTCCTGGAGAGTTGCTTCGTCTCATAAAGGGTCTCCACCAAGCGCTTGCGTTCGTCGAATGTCTCCAGCTGCAAATTGACGAAAGTCTGTCGGTTGGCGTAAACGTAATTCTCTTTCGGGCGGGATTTGTAGAACGCCGTGACGAGACCGCCGGCGAAAAGGACCAAATAGAAGGTGACGAAACGCCAAAGGATCTGAACGGCGGCGAGGTTGGCGGCCAAAGATCGGATCTCCACGCCCCCGATTACCGTAGCCTGATAGTAATCGCTGAACATAACGCTGAAGAAAAGCTCGCTGACGCCAGCCGATCCAGGCAACGGGATGAGCCCCGTCACCATCTGGTGGAAGGCGCTAAGGAAAGATCCTTCGAAGAAACTGGCGAAGGTGAAGCGGTAACTCTCCCCATATGCGCCAAGGGCCAAACCCGCCACATACGGAATCGAATAGCGGGTCAGGAGCATGAAGAGGAAAAGAAGAACGATAAGGATCGTCACCGGAATGTTGGTCTGAAGGCGCTTCAGCTCAATTTTGAAGTTCTCGACCTGGACGCGGAGGTTCTCGCGGCTTTTCTCCAAATTCTTGAGAAGCTTGATTTTGTGAAGGAACCCCAACACGTTGTTCATGATGAAATTATGGAAATGATGGGAATAACTCAT
>JBAYEZ010000199.1:0-2611 GCA_041667485.1 Bacilli bacterium | reverse complement strand
CGCGATTGCCCCACAGCCATCAGGGACGAATAAAAAGGATTTTTCCGCCGGCAAGCCATACGAATCGCCCAAGGCGAGATAAGGCATCACATAGACCAATTGATAGCGATTTTTCGCTTCTGTCTCATCCTTTTTGCTCTCCACGATCGAGCGGAAAGGGATGCTCAGATGGAGGCCCCCATCCTCGGCCAAAGTGAGATCCATTTCCAAAACCACCGAGATTTTGCGCAAATTAAGCGCGATTTGCAGAGTGTTTTGATTTATGAGCACACTCGCTACGGCGTTTAACGTGCTATAAGGCTTGAGCGTGGTTCGCCCATCGTTGCGATAGGCCACGGCCAAGCCATCGCTCATAAGCCCTTTCCAGGTCGCCGAATTGAGACCATCGTCATTCGCCCTTCGCCCGCTATAGAGGGTTTCGTTTGTTTTGGTGTTGGTCAATAGAAAACTGAGATTGCTCGCGGCAAAATCGAGCCGATAATCCCCGACGCTCAACGTCGCTGTCGTTTCGGGGTTGTCGGCATAGGTGGGCGTCGAGTTCAAGGAGGCGCCTTCACCCTCAGACGCAAGGGCAAAGAACGTACCGCCACTGAGCGCGCCCAAACAGGCGAAAAGAACAATTAAGGAGAGGATTTTCTGTTTAACCACGGTTGAAAACCTCCTTAAAGACTTGGGCGAAGTAGCCAAAGAATTGACTCGCCATCATGTAGATCACGTAGGCGGCAAGGATAAAGGCGGCAAAGGCGACGATCGTGAGCAAGAGGTTCTTGATGGTCTTAAGAAAGGAATAGTCGTGCATCTCCGAATAATGGCGGAATAAGAGAATGGCGCTCCAACCATACATGACGATGTTTAAGAGGGTATAGAGGAATTGTTCATTATAGGTAAGAACGCGGCTGATCAGCATGATGGGCAAAGCCAGCAAAAGATAGGGAGACAAGGCGTAGATGGTACCGACATAGAGATCTTTGAGTTTGCCTTCGCCGTCGCTCACGGTCGCGACGAAATAGTTGGCCAAAATCCATAAGAAGAGCGGGACAGTCGAGAAAAGAACGATTTTCACGGCGCTCGTGTTATAAAGGTTCTGCCCATTGAAGAGATAAGAAGTCACCAACGGATCAAGAATCCGCAAAACGATGAACCAGACATAGAGAAGGCTCGCGCCCCAAAGACTCGGCCCTTCTTTGATCTTGATTCTATAGACCGCATCGCTCGGCGAACGGATGAAGGCTCCTTGGAAAGCGATATCCCTGCTAATCCTGCTTCGTTTGACTTTTCCGACCACCAAAGCGGCCTGGTCGAGCCAAACGGTCTTTCGGAAAATGATCTCGAGGGCAAAGAAGGCAAGAACCACAATTAGAATCGCCAAGAAGAGATAGCCGATGTTCGACTGAATCCAGGCGTTGCGGATCTCCCAATAAGCAGCGGAGTAACCGCTTCGATCCTGCGCTTGCTGATACTCGTAGAGGGCTTTGGCGTAGTTGCCTTTTTTCATGTCGCTCGCCGCCAAGGCCCGGTAGGAAAGAATAAAGGAGGAGTTGAGCGAAAGAACGTCGCGCCAAAGGCTTTCGCCTTCGACGTAGAGTCCATTGTTGTAATAGGTGATCGCCGAGAAAACGAGCTTGGCAAAATCGGTCGGCTCGTAGAAGAGCAAGGCACCGCTAGCGCTATCGAGGGCGAGCAATTGACGTTCAGGGGTGAGGGCCACCGCTGTTGGCGTCTTGAGATTGCCGACTCTTTCCGCGTAGGAACTATCACCGCCGAAGAGGAAGAGCAAATGGCCTGAGCCATCGTAGATCACGAGGCGGCCATCGCTCGTGCAAGCAAAAATGTTATCGTCGGAATCGATGGCCAAAGAGACGCTCTTGGCAAGATTATAGGACGGAGTCATCACCACGTTGCCAAGGGTGTTGAGTTTCTTGAGCGAACTTGAAGTGTCGCCAGTCGTAACCGTGTAAAGAAGGCCCGAAGAGGAGAAAGCCAAATTGCTAGGCGAAGGCGGAGCCGCGTTGAGAAGCGAACTCTTTTGGGCGGCGGAATAGAAGATGTTCTGAAGCCAGCTTGTGAAACTCTTGGCGGTTTTATTGGCTCCGACATAGCCGATGAAAGCCCCGTTGAGATCGAGTTGAATCACCCCTTTTGTCGCCCCGTCGGAGATAACAAAGATGCCTTTGGCGTTCACGTTGACTTTAAGAGGCACATAGGGCGAAGAGGAGCCAAAGAGTGCGTTGGCGGGTTTCGCATAAGTGGCCAGATGGACGAGGCTGCTCCGATCATAGAGCTCAACCGCCGCGTTCGCCTTGTCGGCGACGTAGTAGGTCTTCGCATCGTACGAAACGCCATAAGGCGCGCTGAGACCGTCGCTGAAGCTCGAAAGAATCGCGCCCGTCCCATCAAGAATGCAGATGCGTTTGTTGCCCGTATCGGCGACGAGGAAGTTGCCACTGTAGGAATCGTAGACAAGATCTTGGGGGTTGGAGAAACCCGGGCGATAAAAGGCAGTGACTTCATAGGCGGTTTGGGTTGAGACGAGGCTCCCGTCCGGGCCGGCGGTGAAGGTGCCATAAGGCGCGCTCCCCGCATCGACTTGAATCGGCGCCGCCGCTTCGTG
>JBAYEZ010000198.1:0-2620 GCA_041667485.1 Bacilli bacterium | reverse complement strand
TTCGATTCAATCGAGGCCGAAGCGACCCTTCCGACCGCGTCCGTTTACTCGATTCGTTTCCGTTGCTATTTCCCGACTTGGGATTTCGCTACCGACGGGTGGCAATTCGAGTTCCATTTCACCCCAGTCCTAGGCACACCGCTGAAGTTCAAACTCAACCTGTCGAAAGCGATTAGGGCCGGCAACAAAGGAAAACCCATCGCCATCTCCGCGAGTTCGTCGCTCGTTTGGGACATCGTGGTGGTCGATTCGGCCGGAAACGAATTCATTAGCGCCAATCAGGCGACTTCCTTGTGCCAAACGAACTTGGGCGACGTTTCCGAAGACGATATGGACAGGGCGTTTGCGCTCTTGAACGAAAAGGAGGAATCATGAAAGTAGTGATAAAATGCGAAGATGGGACAAAAAGTTCCGTCAACGCCGAAAAAATCGAAGTGGACGGAACCGTGCTATCCGAATGGTTTGGCAGGTTCCGCCAACTCAAAGCGGACTTTGAAGCCTACAAGAAAACGAACGATGGGGCGATTGATAATATCAAGAAAGCCCTAGAGACGAACGCCGAAGCTATCGACAAGGTTAAATTAGCGGTAACCAAAACCGCTGGAGGTAATTAATATGATTCATTCTATTGCTCTAGCCGTTTGCTCGTTGGGTCTGTGCTTCGCTCCCGTTTTGCCCGAATCCGCCCCCGAAGCGGAAACCTCGCAATCGGTCTCATCGGAAACATCTTCCGAGGCGACCTCTTTCGAGGATGTGACTTGGGATGATATCGAAGCCGACATCACCTCCTCCGATTGGTGGAAAGGGGTGTTTGCCACCTTCGTCTCATTCCTCGGAGCGATTTCCGCCTCGCTCATCGGCTTGATGATCGCCTTGATCAGAACGAAAATCTCCAAAAGCGCGTTGAACGCCAAATACGTGAACGACGTCAAATCCATCATTTCCGACATCAATGCGAAATCGGACAAGGACAAAGCCGAGATCGTCGCCAAGATGGACTCGGTTTTGAAGTCCACCTGCGAAGCCTTGAGGAAAGCGGGACTCGAAAAAGAGGCCGCCGAGCTTTTGGCCAGCACGTCCACGATTGGGCAGGTCAAAAAGGATTTAGGGGCAAAGTGATGTTCAAAGACCTAGCCAATTGGAGCAACAAGAAACTCCGAGCCTCGTATTTCTTGGCCACCCTTTCGGTTATCCTTTTGTCCTATCTCGCCCCGATGGCAACTATTCTCGCGATGTGCTGGAACGGGACGGGTGGCGGGAAATGGAAACTTCCCATTACCGCGATAACCGTGTTTTGCTTCTTCGTTTTCTCGCTTACCCACTTCCTCAAAAGGAGCATCGAGAGAATGTCGATCTACGACACGAAGTCGCAAACCGCTAAGCATATTCTCGAAGCGGTTTCCAAACTCATAGTGCCTTTGACGATAATCGTTCTTTCGGCCTTGTTCGCGACATGGCTCAAAGAGCAAATCGACTTCTATAACCAAATGATCATGATTTGCGTTGGCTTCTATTGCTCCGGCGTTCTTGTTGATCGTTTATGGCTCGGTTTCCTCCAAGACGAGAAATCAATTAGGGAAAAGGCAAAAGAGGCTAACGCGGTCGATGCTCGCAGACAAATCGTCAAATAGTCCTAAAAACGCGTTCTAGGGGCACTGGGCGCGTTTTCTTTATCAAGATGTATGTTTTAACGTTCTTTTCTTTTCGGCCCCTAGATGAGCCTAAAAACGCTTCGGGATATAAAAGGTCGCCTTTCGCCCGCTTAGGGGTTCGGAGGCAACCGGGGGTTTCCATCCCCTATGGACTTATTATAAAAGAAAAGCCACTCGCGATACAGGGGGTAAAACGCAAGTGGCTTGGGGGTACTTTATTTTCCCCTTACAAATCATAGCCTAGATTCGCTCGTTCGGCAAGGCTATCTAAAGATGTCTTTGAGTTCCTCCTCGGTCGGCTTGCGGTTGGTTTCCTCGAACGTCTTCAAGCCCTCCAAACGGAAGAAGAACTTCCCTTCGCAATAGTATTGGCTTCCTCTTTTGAGCAACCCGTGCCCCGAATTCCGCACGAGTTCTTTTTCGTACTCCGGCAAAAAACCGGAATCGTCGGGGTAGAGGAACACATAGCCGTGCGCGAATTTTTTGAACGTAAGGGAGACCAGGGGTTTGGGTTTTTGTTTGGCTAAGTACCTATCGACTTTCCCGTAGGCGTTGGGGTTGATGTTCTCGAGTTTGAGGATTTTGTTCATTGTCTCGGCGTGAATTTTCGCTTTCTTCGACAACTCCTCGGCGGACAAACCTGTGTCGCCCATGAACGCAAGTGCTTTCGCGCATAGGTTGTTCGTCGGAAACGTGATGGTCATTTTTCCCTCCATGTGATATCGAACAGATTGCCTTGGTAAGGCTCTTCTTTGCCTTTGTCTTTCGGCAACGGCTCGCGGAACGGCTTGCAATCCTTGGTCAAGGGGTGCGCGTCCAAGGTCGAGGCGAGGAGTTTCCCTTGCCCCGCGAGTTGCGCCTTGCGCTGAATGGCCTCATAACGGATTCTCGCCACGATAGACTTGCTTAGGTAATCTTGTTGGATTTCATCTTTTTCGTTTTCGTCTTGGACGACATAGTACCTATAA
>JBAYEZ010000197.1:0-2675 GCA_041667485.1 Bacilli bacterium | reverse complement strand
GACGACGGCGTCATCACCGCCGCCGAGGTATTTGATATAGGCACGTTGAAGCGCTTCAGAAAGCGCCACCACAACAGCGTCGTGGGAGATCCCTTTGCTTTCGGCGATTTCGTCAATCGCGGCTTTGAAGACTGCAGCATCCATAGGTTTATATATTTCCTTTCGAGAAATCAGAATTTGATGGCCAAGTTGGCCTTATCGACAGCGGCACGTTCGAGCGCAATCTCTTTCGCCTTCGCTTTGAAGCGAACGCGGAGGACGAGCGTATCGGGCTTCACGTCAAGCAGATCGCCTTCGAGGGAATTCTCTCCCTGATAGGGCTTAGCGAGGTGAAGAGCGACATAACGGCCGACATAATGCTCGAGTTTATCGAGATGGAGCGGTTTTTCCGCTCCGAGGGAGCTAACGTCGAGTGTATAAGGCTCGGCAATCGGATCGGCCTGATCGAGGAGCGGATTGATGAGACCGCTCACTTTGACGATATCGTCGAGGCTGATCGGCGCATCCCTATCCACCATCAGATGGAGGGCCAAACCTTCCTTATCGTGGCCTAAAGTGAGGCTGGCCAGCTCGTAGCCAGCCTTCTCTAAAGGCGGCGCCAAGAGCGTTTTTAACGATTCCAATACGTCCACAGTGACCTCCTAAAAAAGAAAGAGCGGCCCACGTAGTGCCACTCCTAAACGACTATTGAGCGTTGGCGGAGCCTGCTATGAGGATCTTCCGCAGTTTTTACTTTAAACCATTGCGCGCGGGTGTGCAACCATATTTTAAGGATTTCTCGACTTTTTTGGCACATTTCGATCTAAATAGTGTAGAAAAGCCGTGAGTGAGGCACCAAGCGTAATGAGAATCAGGAGATAAGGGGCCAATTTGACCGAGAGGAGAAAATCGAGCGGAAGCAAGCTCGCAGCCCCGTCAATCAAAAAGAGCGGGTCGAAGGCTTGAACGAGCCAGTAGGTGAGAGCCAAGATAAGCGCCAAAAGGGTCGTAATCACCGAATTTTTATAAAGCCTTTGTCTCTGAGGCAGCGGCTCTTTATCAAGATAATTCCAATTATAGAGGGCAAGCATCGCGCTCGGAAGTCCCATCAAAAGATCAAAAGCGACAAGGCCAAAGGCGTGCTCGGAAGTAAAGCTCATAAAGAAGGGCGAAACGAGCAGGGCCCCCATGAAATAAAGGGCGATTACTGCAAAAAATGACCGCGAGATCGAGGTCAGCACCTTTGACCCTCTCCCCTTCCATTCGTGGGAATTGTAAACGATGGGACGCGGATGTTTCTTTAACCGCTCACCCGAATAATAGAGGAGACTGCCAGCAATCAAGAGCAGGAAGGAGCCGACGTAAGCATCAAGCGGGAACAAGGGCGTGAAGCCGCCTTCAAGAAGCGAAGAATAGGTTCCATCGAGTTTATCAATCGTGATAAGGAGAATGACAAGGAAACTTAGCGCGACAAGAATCG
The DNA here is from genome assembly GCA_041667485.1 of Bacilli bacterium. Classification (GTDB taxonomy): domain Bacteria; phylum Bacillota_I; class Bacilli_A; order RFN20; family CAG-826; genus UBA4951. The sequence continues at coordinate 1,216 of JBAYEZ010000197.1, read as the reverse complement.
CCCCATTGGCGGTCGCGGTTTTTCTGCGTTTGTCTTCATTCACCGGATGGGCGTAGAGATGGATGATGAACAAGAGAAAAACCGCTAGAGCCAAGAAAAGCAAAAAGGGAAGGGATTTGCGGAGATTTTGAAAGTTTGCGCTGATTTCGCTCGTGAAAAGATTAAGGAAAAGAAAACAGGCGAAAGAGGCAAGAAAATAATAGGCTGTCTCGATGATTTTCAAGGCTTTCTTTTCCATCAGTAACGCTCCTTCACCAAAGTCGATTGGGCATCTTTTTGAAGATAGAGGTGATCGAGGTCGAAACGGCCGGAAGAATGAAGCGCGACGAGACTCGCGCCGATCAAAAATAAAGGATGCGTTTCGCCCCCGCTCAGGTAAGTCCGACTTGAACTAGTCGCGTAATTGAATTCGGCGCCGGTTTTGACCCCATAGCCCAAGACAACGCCATTATAGGTCATCGTGAGATCGTTCGAATGATCATGCCCGCAAAAGAGACCTTTCATGTTGCGATGGGAAGCGCTGAGGAAGAAGGAGGATTCTTTTTCGCTGCAGAAAATCGCTTCGTTTTTCTCCCACTTCCGTTTGCTGTCTTTGCCGCCTTCATAGACATCGAGCCAATCGCGAGTCGGGATATGGAAATAAGCTAGTGACGGACATTTGTTCGCTAAATCGCTCTCTTTTTCGTACCAGTTCGTTTGCGCGTCGCTGATGGTGCCATAGTCGTAACGAAGCGGCGTTTCCGATTGTTGATAGCTCCCGGAATCGAGGGCGTAAATCTGCCAAGCCGTTGTCGCGCCGCTCATGAGATCAATCACGTAATTGCCATCGCCGGGAATATTGTCTTCGAGAGAAACATAAAGCGAATTCGCATACGAAGCAACAAGCGATTCAAGCCAGGAAAAAGAAAAATACCCTTGGCGGTCATGATTGCCCCAAGTGAGGGCGAAAGGCACGCCCCAGTTTGCAATGGTGTCAAAGAGATCCTTGGTGATTTCTTTATTGCTCAAAAACGTCGAATCGCCAGTAATCACCACGAGGTCAATCGTCTTCGAATCCGCATTTTCTCTCGCAGAACTATAAAGGATGTTCAAGTAGGCTTTTTCTTGAACCCGATCGGTGGAAAAAGACCAATGGATGTCGCTGAGTTGAAGAATCGAAAAACCTTCGCGGAAAGGAAGGCTTCGCCGATAGTCGCTCAAGGATGCCGCGCCTGAG
>JBAYEZ010000196.1:0-2683 GCA_041667485.1 Bacilli bacterium | reverse complement strand
TTCCTTCCTCGCCGAGGAAAGCCACCACGCCATCCCACTCTTTGCTTGAAAGAGAATAACCCGTCGGATTTTGGCAGGGATCGTTGATCAAAAAAGTCAAATGATCGTAGCGGATCAAGAGTTCGCGAATCTCTTTTTTGATTCCGCTTAAATTAAAATGCTCGCCCTCAAAGAGATCGTAAAACGCCAAATCAAGGGCGAAACCCTTGGCGATGCCGACATAGTTGGGCCAACCTAGAGCAGGAACCACCACCGCGTTTTTCTTGCCGCGCGAAGAGGCGAAAGCCAAACAAACCGCCCCGGTGCCACCAAGGGTTGCCACACTCAAAAAGCGGCCCGCTTTCGCGGCATCGTCAAATGCATCGCCTAAAAACCAATGCCGCAAGGCATCGTGATAGTCTTTGCTCCCCGCCACCGAGGAATAAACCAAATCTTGATCATCGGTATGTTTCGCAAGCAGCTTGCGGATTCCCTCCGACACGGGCAAATGCCCATCGTCAAGATACATCATGCCGATGGCACCATTCGTGACATCGACGCCTTTCCTCTTGAGCTCTTGGGCTTCCTGATTCAACGACAAAATCATGTCATTCTTTTGCGGCATAAGGGCCTCCGTTCTTGCCTAATTCTAAAAGGGAAGGGGCGAGATGTAACCAAAAATCAGTAAATCTTCTTTGCCGAAGAAATGGGTTCATCCACCGCGATGGCTTTCTCCATTATCACCGGGGTGAGCGGATAATCGTTGTGGTCTTTGCGAACGCTGGCGATTTTGTCGACAACATCAAGACCTTCAACCACATGGCCAAAAGCGGCATAGTTGCCATCGAGGAAGGGATCATCCTTATCGCAAATAAAGAATTGGCTGCCAGCGCTGTTGGGGTCGGAAGCGCGAGCCATCGAGAGGACGCCCCGCTTGTGTGAAAGGGTGTTATTGACACCGTTTGCCCTGAATTCGCCCGTGATGCCGTAACCCGGTCCGCCGCTGCCGCGGCCCTCGGGATCACCACCTTGGATCATGAATCCCTTGATGATGCGATGAAAGGTCAAGCCATTATAAAAACCCTTGTTGACAAGTTCAGCGAAGTTCGCGCAGGTGTTCGGCGCATTCTTGTAATCCAGTTCGATTTTGATATCGCCATAATTTTTGATCGTGAGAACAATCATGTTTTTTACCTCGGAAGCATTATACAAGAAAAGCACATTCACGTTGTGAAAGAGCGGGACTTCTTCTAAACTCTATGCTATGCAAGAAAAACAAAAGAAACCAAAAATGAGCGAAACGAAGAAGGCGGTTCTCATCTATAGTGGCGAGTTGCTTCTCATCAGCCTCGTTTTTGGGGTGTTAGGAATTCTGATGTTGGCTGGCGTTTATGAAAGTAGCGACATTCGCCGTCAAATCTTCGTTTGGGTCACTCTGTTCGGCGGCTTCTTGACCATTGGAGATTTTTTCTTGACCATCTTTAACAAAAAACATCGACAAAAATCCTCTCTTTTGGACAAATTCCTTATCCTTCCCGTCGGGATCACCTTCATTGCTTACGATCTCATTGCCTTAATTACGGGTATCAACGACAACCTGCATCGCTATCTGGTCGGTTCGGCCTTCTGCTACATCTTTGTAATCTATGTCTTTGAAGCGATCTATCATTACTTTCATCCGCTCGCGGCTCTCCTAGAAAGCGAAGAGCCAGCTAAACCGGCGATGATGCCCGAAGGTCTGGCCGAGACGAAGCCAAACGAGACGAGCGAAGCCGCAACAAAGCCAGCCGACGAAAAGAAAGAGAACCCAAAACCATGATGAATCCTGAACGCATTCTTGAAATGCGAAACAATCCCAACGCCCCTTATTATGTGATCTATGAAGACGCTGAGGCCTTGGTGGTCTACAAAAAACGCGATGTCTTAAGCGTCGCCACCCTCGATAAGAAAACCTATACCCACAATCTGCTGGCTTATTTGGGCCACTACGCCAAGGAAGCGCGCGAACAAGTCTATTTGGTTCATCGGCTCGATGTGGAAACCTCGGGTTTGATGATCTTCGCCAAAAGCAAAGAAATGCAAGAAAAGATCAAGGCCTGCTTCGAAGCGCGCACCGTTCAACGCTTTTACGAAGCGGTCATCAAAGAGGCCTTGCCGATCGGCAAGACTTATGACGTGAAACAATATCTCGCCGAAGAAGGAATGCACGTTGTCGTGAGCGATGCCGAACACGGCAAAGAGGCGCTCACCCACATCGAAGTGGCCAATCCCATCCAAATCGGCACTGCTTTGAAGATTCAAATCGAGACGGGGCGAAAGAATCAAATCCGTCTTGCCCTCCACTCCTTAGGCTTCACCCTGCTTGGCGATAAACGGTATAGCGGGAACGATGCCAAACGGATGTATCTCAATGCCTACCGGCTCGTCTTTCCGAAAGAAAGCGGGCTGAAAATCCTCGACTTTGCCAGCGATCCCCTCTGGCTTACTGTGCCGCAAAAAGCGTGAAGATCGCCTTCAGCAAATCAGGATTCACAGCTGAGTATCGCCAATCATCAATTGTTTGATAAAAAGCGCGCAGTTCCTCTTTCGTGAGGGCGGCGCCTTTTTCTTTTTCCTCGGCTTCAAGAGATAACGAGACTTCATTTTGATACTGGAGGGCGGCTAGGCTATAGAGGATGCTCTCGTGCCCGCCTTGCTCCCCGCT
>JBAYEZ010000195.1:0-2720 GCA_041667485.1 Bacilli bacterium | reverse complement strand
CGTCCGCGCCATTTTTGTCGGGTTCGAGAAGAGGCTTATCGCTTTCGCGAGTGAAATGGATGCCATCTTTCGATGTTGCTAAACCAAGATAGATATAGTGGGTTTCATCGTTCCCCGCCGCGCGGTAAATCATGTAAAAGAGTTGCTCGTCCTCTTTGTAAATGACGGCTGGGTTAAGCACACAAAGACTTTCCCAAGCATTCTTCGGATTGGGCTTGAGGATTGGGTTTTCACTGCACTTTTCAAATTCCATAATGTTGCTCCTTTATGCAATGGCCGTGGCCGTATCGGTCGTTCGGGTGATGCTGTTATCGAAACGGAGGTTATCCATATAAATCGCCGAAGCACTATAGTCAGCATTGACGATTCCAAAGGAAATCTGATAAATCGAGGTTATGTTCTGGGCGGTGACAGAGGCGTTAGCGCTCGTGCCGGCGTCGCTGAATTTATCGAAGCCGATGGCGTAGCGGGTCCAATTGGTGGCTAAGGCGGTTTTTGCAATCGCTTTGCGGACCAACATCACCGAACCATTGATCAAAAGATAGAGATTGATGTAGACGGTCGCCTTTCCATCGCCCTTGAGATCCACCACCACGCCCTTGGGTTTCATCGTGGTCGAAACGCTGGCGTCGATGGTTGTCGGGAGGGCATAACTGACGCTCGTGTAGGATTTGTAGTTCATCTTGAGCGAATGACTTCCGCCTTCGCTAGAGACGTCATCCCCGAGTTCAAGGTTGTTGGCTTCGTAAGTGTTGCCATAGCCCCAAATCCCCAGCAAATCGCCCGTTGATTGATATTCTTCGGCAGTTTCGATGGTTGCCTTGCTCGAATCGGAGGCATCGGTTTTAATCGCTTTCTCCTTCGCGATTTCGCTCACCTCCGTCAACCCGCTGTTGAGGAGCGAAATGTTATCGACATAGACCGGATTAGCCATCATATAGGTCGGAGAGGCCACCCCGTCTTGGGTTAAATAAACATAAGAGAAGGCCAAGGTGAATTTGCTGATCGAGGAGGCGGTTAAGGCTTCAGATCCCGAGGTGAGTTTGAAGGCGGAGAAGGGAATCACGTAATTGGTCCAGACCTTGCTAAGAGCCGCGATATCGTAGCAATAGACACTCCCGGCGGTTAAGCTCAACGCGATGCAAGCGTGAGCGGCGACGCTGTCGAGGTAATTAAAGGTTGAAGAATCGCTCTTCACCGAGGCGTCTTTGAGCCAGATTGAAAGCGAATCAAACGCGCCGTCATCGATGGCAACATCCATCGAATAAGTCGCAGCGGCCATATCGGCTTTGTAAGCCATCTTCGCACAGTATTTGTTGTCGTAACCCAAGGCAAAAAGATGGTCGAGGCTGATGAATTCATCTTTGTTCGACGTCGAAAGATCCCACTGATAGAACGGCTCGGCTGCTGAGGTATAGCCATCGAAGTTATCGATTAAGCCCGTGGCGTTCACATGACGGACCCCGGTGTCGATTTCGCTGACTTCCGAACGCGAAACCACCATAACGTCTTTAAAGGTCAAACTGCCGGTTCCATACATGTTGGTGAGGCCGAATTGCAGTTGAAGAATGAAGGAGAATTCACGTCGGCCATTGCCGCCGAGGTACGTCGCCCCAAACGCCTCATAGGGAATCGACAAGGTGGTGTATTCCTCCGTTGACAGGGTTGAGAAAGGCTGGAGATAGTACCAATAGTCTCCGTCTTCCTCTTCGAGGCGGAAGCTGAGATTGCCGGTTGCGGCTCCGCTATATTTGGCTTTCAGCTGTATCATATCCCCGGTGTCGAGGAACTGATTGACGTAAATCTTGGCAAATCCGTAGCCTTTTTTTGCCATGCCAACCGCGTTGAGAGCGTTGGCATCCTGGTCGTAATGCAAGGTGTAAGAAGAACCATCGGAAGAGATATCGGTTCCGAAGTTATAGGAATTTTCCCATTTCCAAAGGGAGGTATCGTAATCTTTGAAGTTCAAATTCTTGATGAAGAGGTTCGAATAATTGCTCTTTTTAATCGTCTTGATTTCACTGACGAGGCAGGCCCCATCGCCCCAAGTCTGCTCAAAGACAATCTCGAGGTATTTGATATGGAAATAATCGAAGACATGGTTATTGACGGTAACAAGCTGGGTATCCTGGGTAAATTCGCTGAAAGGCATGATGCAGATCTGCTTGGAATTGCTAGCCAATTGGATTTTGTGGCGCCAAAATTCGCCATCGTTGTCGCGGAGGCGGACGAAGGCGGTCGCGTCATCGCCCGAATAGAAGAAACGGAGATAGAGACTATCGGTCCCGTAGGTATCGAGTTCGACCGTCTTGGTGACGACGATCCAACCAATGGGTTTCGTGTCCTCGAGCTCGAATTTCAAGCAGAGGCTCTCTTGATTGTTTTCGAAGAAATTGCTGTTGTCGATGCTGAGCGAAACTGGCGCACCTGCTTCATGAACCGACCAATCGCTGGCTTCGCCGATCGGAAAGGCCACCTCGTCTTTATCGACCGATTTTAAGAAAAAGTGAAAAACGTTATTAGCCGCAAGAGTTTTGCTGCCCGAATGGGCGGTTACTTTCCAATAATAGGTCACGTTCTTTTGCGAGAGTGAGGCCGAGATTGTGTAGGAGGTTTCGGCAATGAAATCGTGCTTGTAGTAGACATAGGCATCATTGTTGGTGATAAAGGTCTCGCTCGAGGCGATCTCGAGGGTGTAATAGGCGGCATTTTCGGAGGCT
>JBAYEZ010000194.1:0-2725 GCA_041667485.1 Bacilli bacterium | reverse complement strand
TTTCTTTTAGCCTCGGCGTTTCTTTTATCTGGCTGTGTTAACGGAGGCTCTTCCTCAGCGGGTGCGGGTTCCGTTTTTTCTTTATCCTCATCTTCTTTCTCTTCGTCCGCTCCGCTTTATAACGCCTTCGATTCCTTAATAAACGTCCATGACCTTGGCTTATCGAGTAACACGCATTATTTGCCTTCGAAGGGCGAAGATAAAATTCTCGTGATCCCCATCGTCATCCAAGGCTACGAAAGTCAGGCGACCAGCGCGCTTCATGATTCGATCACCAAAGCCTTCTTCGGCGCGAGTGGCGACACCGGCTGGGAATCGCTCACCTCCTATTATCAAAAATCGTCGTTTGGCCAGCTTTCGTTTAGCGGCACCATCACCGATTTTTATGAGTGTGGATTGACCGCTAAAGAAATCCAAGGCTCTGCGAGCGGCATCAACGGGACCAATGTCAACAATCTCGTGAATAACGCCGTTAACTGGTATCGGAAAACAAGCGGAAGTTCCCTCAGCGAATTCGACACCGATGCCGATGGCTATCTCGATGGGGTTTGGTTCCTTTATACTTGCCCAAATTATCAGGAAGATTCGAGCCTCGGAGCCAGTTTCTGGGCTTTCACGTCTTGGGCGGGCGACGCCTCTTCCCTTAACGAGCCGGGCATCGACACCTATGGTTGGGCATCGACGGATTTCCTTTTCGAAGGTTATGGCGAAAAGGCCGATGCCCACACCCTGATCCACGAAACGGGCCATATGCTCGGTCTCGAAGATTATTACGACTACGATAATCAAGCCTGTCCGATGGGCAGAATCGACATGATGGATTACAACATCATTGATCACAATGCCTGGAGCAAGTTTGCCTTCGGCTGGGTCTCGCCTTATGTGGCGGATAAAGTCGGGACGATCACTTTACGGCCTTCCGCCACGAGCGGCGATTGTTTGCTTCTCCCGACGGGCGATGGCTGGAATGGCAGCGTTTTCGATGAGTATCTTCTCCTCGAATTCTATACGCCAGAGAACCTCAACTACCAAGATGCGATCATCGGCTATTCTGCTCGGAAAGAACTCCGAGGCTTTAGCGACAGCGGGGTCCGGATTTATCACGTTGACGCCCGCCTTGCCACCGCCTCGGCTGGCACGAAAGCCTACAGCGATAAAATCGTCACGAATAGAACCACGACGACAAGCCTAGCCCACTCCAATACCGCCTCGATGAATCTCCTCGATTCGTCCTATCGCTTGATCCAAGAACTCGATTGCTCCAAGAAACGGAATTTCGCCAAGGGGCTCTATACCGCCGATAATAGCAGTCTTTTTGAGACGGGCAACACTTTTGTTCCCGCCGATTATGCCGCGTCATTCCCCAATAGGACCTTAGCCAATGACGGCTCGGTTTTTCCTTACGCTCTTTCGATTGGATCCATCGACAAAGAGGGGATCCGCATTACGGTTACTGGCGCGTGAGCGCTCTTGTGTATTATCATTATTTTGTTTATGAGCACTTTCAATGTTCGCCGCTTGTTGACTTGGCTTTCCGCCTTTCTCATCGGGGGCAGCATTTTTTGTTTGGTGTTCTTTTTGCGCTCCGATTGGACTTTTCGCGGTGCGAGCGACGGTTGTTTCGTTTCGGCGGCCGTCTTGCTCTCGGGCGTGGCGCTCATGGGGGTCACCCGGCTGGGGACCTTTGATATCTTGGCTTATTCTTTTTACCGCCTCTTCGAAAGTTTCCGGGCGGGAAACGTTAAGAAATTCGACACTTTCTACGATTATCGAAACGCCAAAATCGAATCTCGCCATCATTCGCATCCTGCCTATTGGCCTTTTTTAATCATTGGCATTCTTGGCTTTGTCTTGGCCTTGGTTTTTACGTTCCTTTTTAATCAACAGATACGTTAAAAAAGTACAAATTTTTATTTTATTTCGTTTAAATACGGCGCCTTTTATCAAAAAAATAACAATTGACATTGTTTTGTTTTGCGGTTTAGTTAATCGCATACGGGAAATGAAAGGAGCATTTCTATGCAAAAAAAGAGATTCGTCCCGATTGCCGTTGTAAGCGTGCTCTTCCTTGCTAGCTGCGGTGGCACAACGCCTGCCGCAAGTAATAGCAGTCAAGCAGCCTCAAGCACCGGCACTAGTTCGAGTGTTGGAGGGAGTTCATCCGCAGGCGAGGACCCCTTAGCCAGCAGTGTCTACGACTACAGCAGTGCCGATTTCGCTGAGAGAGGCAATATCACCGGAGTTTTGGAAAAGTATCTTATGGATACCCACCTCTCGGGTATTCCGCTCTACGATAACGGCGGCTATGTCGAAATTTCGAATCGTTTGAACCTGCCGGTCCGCAAGTACATCACTAACTATGGCTTTGGCACTTACCACGGAACCTTGGACACGACCCAAACGATGTTCAACGCCCCCCTCGATGAAAGCGTTGCCGCGTGGAAGAGTTACTTCCATAGTTACAATACCGAAGATACAGGCACTTTCAATGTTTGGACTTCCACCGGTCAGGATGTTAGCGATCGTTCCGACATGATTACTTCGACCTATTTCGCCACCAAGATGAACGCCGCCAAAGATGGCTACGACTGGGTTGGTTCGTTGGCCAGTGCTGATCGTCCGATTATGATCGATGGTTTCAAAGGCAATCCGATCACCGATGCCTCGGTGAAATCGAGCAAATTCTGGCGCGTTCCGGTTCATACCGGCGCGGGCTACACCTATG
>JBAYEZ010000193.1:0-2754 GCA_041667485.1 Bacilli bacterium | reverse complement strand
TTTCATTCACGGACACACCCACGAGCGCGAGGAAGAGTTAGTTGATGGCGTCTGGGTCTTTTGCCCGGGCTCTCTTACTTTTCCGCACGATAGCGCCAGTGGGACTTACCTCGTCTTGAACATCAGTGAAAAAGAAGTGAAGCCGATCTTCAAAACGATTGTGGTCTAACGATAAAAAAAGAACCCCGTCAAGCGGCGGAGTTCTTGAGTTATTGCGGAGACGAAACTATTTCAAGCCAGCGACGACGTGCTGAAGATGAGCTTTCTTGCGCGAGCAAGAATTGCCCGAGATAGTGCCATGCTGAGCGAGTTGATCAAGGAACGAAATCGCTTCTTTGAGAGCTTCGGTGGCTTCGGGCTTCTTGCCAGCGGCGACAAGGGTTTCGACCTTCTTGATCGCAGTGCGGGCTTTGGCCTTTTCCTGGTTGTTCTTTTCGCGAGCGAGCTCGTTGGTTTCATTGCGTTTGATCTGAGATTTGATGTTAGCCATAATTTTTAATATTTCCTTTTCGTTTTCGCGAGATAGATTTTAGCCTTTTAGGCTAGGCAAAACAACTATTTTTGTTCGCTTGGAGTTTTTGGGGCGCTATGGCGGAGGGCGAGAATCTCGGCCGTAAAGTCCTTGACGCAGGCGAGCTTGCCGTATTTTTCGGTCGGAATGCTGAGGTGGAATGCCTCATTTAAGTCCGTTGCCATCGCAACATAACTCATCGAATCGCCCCCTAAGTCCGTCGTCCAGATGGCGTCATCGCCGATTTTGAATTCCGGGAGGAGCAAACTTTTCGAGAAGACATGGCGGACTTTTTCGAGCACTTCGCTGACTTCGGCGGGATCGTAACCTTCCAAGGAGACGCCCTTCCGCTCATCATCGAAACTCATAAAGTCATCGCCACCCGCTTTGATCGCATCGCGGAGGACGTAACGTTTGACCTTCATGTTGTTGGCGATCGGCATGCTTTTCTTGTAGATGAGGGTGCGGCTGACCCGCTTCTCATTCGGGAGTTGCTCATTGATGGCGGCAATCGCCTTTTTGATGGCGGGGAAGTCACCGGTCTCGACGATATTATCAAGCTCCAAAATCAAGACGACGTCTTCTTTTTCTCCATTTTTGACGCCGACGACGACATCATTGGCAACATGGGGGACATCCTTGAAGTAGAATTCGATTTCATCGGGGTAGACGTTCTCGCCATTGCTCGAGATGATCGTATCCTTGCTCCGGCCCTTGATGTAATACTTGCCCGTCGCATCTTTTTCGGCAATATCGCCGGTCGGATAGAAGCCATCAGGAGTCAAAACGGTCGTTTTGCGGATGCCGCCGATAATTTCTTCTTTGTGGATGGTTGGGGATTTGACGTAAAGTTCGCCTTGGCCTTCTTTGGCTCCCGCGCTCGGAACGATCTTGTATTCCATCCCCCGGAACAGGTGGCCGATCGACCCTTTGAGACGGTCTTCGACCCGGCTTGAAAGCTCGACGGAAGTGACGCCGATCTCCGTCATGCCATAGCCGTTATAGAGCGGATAACCCAAGCCGTTGATGACATTGAGCGTCTTCTGCGAAAGATAGCCGCCGCCGGAGATACAGTATTCAATTTGGGTGCCGAAGATTTTTTTCTGGAAGGAACGTTTGACAAAGCCCCAGCTGGCCCAACTCGCTTCTTGTCGCGAAATCTGGTGATTGTTATAGGCGATGAGATTATCAAGAAGAGTGACGGCTTTGCCGCCCTTAAGCGCGGCGGAGCGTTGCACCTTTTGCGCGACCGCGTCCCAGAACATCGGGACGCTGTAAAGATGGGTGACCGGCGCTTTCTTGATTGCCATAAAAAGGTCGTTTGTGCTCATCGAAGTCGGATAGACGATGGCTTTGCCATAGAAGGTGTACCAAAGGAAAACGGCGGTGAAACCGAAGATATGGTGGAGCGGAATCATCGAAAGGATGTTGCTCTTGCCGCTATGGAGGATGTCGAGGGTTTCTTTGGGCATGTCGAGAGCGCCGGCGATCTGAAAGGAGAGCGCTTCGCCATCGGTGACCATCATCTTCGCGTCGCCCGTCGTGCCGCTCGAGCAGAAAATCACCTGATTGGCCCAGTGGGGGGCGAAGGAGGCGTCATCGTCGCTGTTCTTGATTTCGTTGAGGCGGAAAGAAGGAACCGAATAGGGGTCTTCTTCGTTGACCAGAATGGCTTTAGCTCCGCTTTGCTTTAAGAGATTTTCCGTGTTTTCGTGGGCTAATTTCGCATCGATGAGAAGCATCGGATGACCGCCCATGAGCCCAGCCCAGAAAAGAAGGGGCCAACTCGGGCAGTTTTTAAGTTTCAAAGCGATCAACGCCCCCGAAGGGATGTCGCTTAAGGCGCTCGAGAGGTGGCGGGCGAGATAATAGGCATGGGTCTTGTATTGAGCGTAGGTATAGCTTTGCTTTCTGCCATCTTCATCGAAAAAGATGCAAGCCTTTTCGTTCGCGTGGAGCGAAGTCGAAAGTTCATAGATATCCCGCAAAGTTCGGCTGCTTGCTAAAAGCTGTTTGGCCGAATCGACAAACCTCTGAACGTCTTTTTCATCGCGCTGGTGTCCCATTAATGACAACCTCCATTCTTATTTTTTAGTACGTGAACCTCGCCATTGACATAGACCGATTCAGGCGGAACGTCGTGGCGGACCACTTCGTTAGCCCCGATCCTTGAGCAACGACCGATTGTGATGTCGCCGAGGAGAATCGCCCCGGCTCCAACCATCACATTATCCTCCAATGTC
>JBAYEZ010000192.1:0-2754 GCA_041667485.1 Bacilli bacterium | reverse complement strand
GGTTGGCTTATTCGGGATCTTGAAGCGGGTCAATGTCTATTTTGCCTACATCATGACCGCCATCATCTTTGGCCTCATCCATTTTGATTGGCAGAATCCGACCGCGCTCGAATGGGCCTACCTCCCCGATTATATGGTCAGCGGCGTCCTCTTCGCCCTCGTCTATGACAAATTCGGCTTTGCCGCTTCCTTTCTCGCCCACGCGGGCAACAACTTCTTCAGCCTTCTTCTAAGCGTTTTAGCCAATTTAACCCAAAATAAATAAGGATCCCCCATGCGCGAAAAATCCCAAGTCCTTTCGGAGTTTTGGCTCAAAGTCATCGCGATTGTCACGATGACGATGGACCACGTCGGCGCTTTCATGCTGACTTCGTCTTACTCCGCCTACTTCCCTGAGGGTTCCGCCGGTTTTACCATCGCTTTATTCCTCCGAGGATTCGGCCGGCTCTCCTTCCCGCTTTTTGCCTTGATGTTGGCCGAAGGACTCCATAAGAGCCATAACCGGGAAAAGTATCTGCTCCGCCTAGGCGGGGTTTGGCTAGGCATCACCGTGATCGAACTCATCTTCTATTTCACCCCCTCTTTCCGTTCTTTTGCCATGGCGGAGGCCTTCAGCGACCTCATCATGTTCGCCCTCTTCATCTATTTCATCGAAAAGAAAGGCTGGATGAAGCTTTTAGCCCTCTTGCCCCTAGCCTACATCCTTGTCAGTTATGCCGCCTCCATGAGCGAGAAGCTCGCTCTTGCGGGCAATTTCACCTCGGTTTGGTCTAGTTACTTCCCCGTTTTTCTCCGCACTCCCTATGCCCTCTATGGCTTTTTGCTTTTCCTCGGTTTTTATTATGCCTATCCTTTGGCCGATGTTTTCGTCACGAAAGGGATGAAGCTCACCGCCGATGAGCGAGCAATCTATTTGGCCAGCAAGGAATACCGTTCTCTCATCAATTTGCTCAGTTGCACTTTTCTCTTGGTCATCACCGTCCTCTTTTTCGCTTTTGCCTATCTCTATCCCCAAGCCGACATCTATGGCTTATATAGCGCGGATCCTAAGGCCTATTCGCTTCAGACCTACTGCCTCGTCGATATCGTGGTCATCGTGATGTATAACGGAAAGCGCGGCTACGATAAAAAAGCCTTCCGCTATTTCGAATATGCCTACTATCCGTTGCATCTTGCTTTGCTTGCGCTCATCTTTAGTCTAATATTCCAGTGACAGGAGGCAAAAAACCGTATGTTAATGCATGTCAAAGAAAAAGCCGACTTCGATAAGGAAACCCAAGAAGGAGCAGTCTTGGTGGACTTCTTCGCCACCTGGTGCGGGCCTTGCAAGATGCTCTCACCCCTCGTTGAGAATCTTTCCAAGGATCATCCCGAACTCAAAGTCTTGAAGGTCGACGTTGACGAAGCCGAAGAAATCGCGGCCCAGTACAACGTCTACTCAATTCCGACTTTGATTTACTTCGAGAAAGGCAAACCGGTCCGCCAATCGGTTGGCTATATCGGCGCCGATCAATTAAAGCGTTTTGTCGGCATTCAATAAAGCAAGGCTCAGAAAACTAAAGCCATGGCAGCAGGGAACCCTGCTGCTTTTTAGTCTTCGATGTCGACCAAACGGCTGTAGCAACGTAAAGCGTAGACCCCATCATGAGCCTCTAAAGGCCAGGTTAAGGAAAGGTGCGCTCCGCCAAGTCGGGTGAGACCAGCTCTGAGGAAGAGGGACCGGAGCCGCTTTTTGCTTTCCTCATCCACCAAGAGGGCACAGCTTTGAAGGTGGCCCCGATAGGGTTTGAGGGTCATCGCGCGTAATGCCAGACGCAGTTCTCCCGCGGTGCCTTCACGAGCAAAAGATCGCTTTCTTCGGTTTGATAGGGCTCTCGAAGACGGAAGAGTTTTTTCGCGCTATCCGTAGGCTAAGGATAACCGCCCTATTAAGAAGGAACGGCCCCGAGTCGAGGAATGAAAGTCCGATTCTCATTTGCTCGTTGTTTCAACGAACGTTCTCTTTTATGATATTAAGTCCGCGATTTATTAGCGGCGGGATGGTTCTCTATGAAAAAAGGCGCACCCTCTAAGCCTCTCGTTCTTCTTTTTGGCTCACTCTTTTTGCTGCTTAGCGCGTGCACGAGCCCCAACGTCCCTTTTAGTTCATCGACATCAGTTTCTTCGGATGCCACATCCTTTTCTTCTTTTGAAAGCGATGCTTCTTCGAATCCCATTTCTTCGACTTCATCTTCCTTCGCCGACAGCTCCAGCGATTTGGCCTCGAGTGCGTCCTCGAGCGCCGCTTCTTCCTCGGCTTCCTCCTCTCCCGTCATCGATGGTTATTGGGCGGGAATCAATGCCTCGGGCAGCATGGTCGGCAACGCTTTCCGGGGCGCCCTTCAAAACATCATGATCAAGAAAGGCACGAAAACCGGCACTAACTCCTACAAACAATTGAACAGCATCCTCTCCGAGTCTGATAAACACCCAAACGGCGGTGTCTGCGCTTTTTATCGCCATGATGAAAAGGCGAGCAGTTGGAATAAGGAACACGTCTGGCCCAATAGCCGCGGAGCCGGCGAAAGTGCAGGTTATGCCGGAAGCGACCCTCAAGTGATCCGCCCCACCAATTCAAGCGATAATTCCTCCCGTAGCAACTACATGTATGCGGAGCGGCAAGATCCGACCGCCAAAGCCACGGCGGCGACGGGCTGGGATCCAGCAGCCTTCGGTTATGAAGGCGCGCGGGGAGAAGCCGCCCGCATCATCTTC
>JBAYEZ010000191.1:0-2755 GCA_041667485.1 Bacilli bacterium | reverse complement strand
TTTGCCATTGATCAAATCTTTTTCGATTTCGTAACGGATGATGATGTGAAGCGAATAAGAGAGCTCATCGGCTTCGCAGCGGATCAACCACGGCTCGACTTTATTGATGAGGTGGTAGAAGTCCTCGTCGTTCATGTAGTCAAAGCCCGGATCGAGCGTCTCGGCGCAGGCCTTCTTCATGATTGGCATGAATTCCTTGCTGCGGCCAATCAGGTTCTCGTAGAAACGGCTGTGCGTTTCGCAGATGGCAGAGGTCGCTAAGGATTCGACGTAGTTATCATAGAGCGACTGCGGCTTGTTCTGGAACTCGAGGCAATGCCCGCCTTCGTGGAGGCAGGTGAAGACGTTGCTGCGCCAATCATCGATTAGGTATTTCGTGGTTAACCGCGCGTCGAACTGATGATTGTCGTTGCTAAAAGGGTGGGCTGAGACACGGAGAGCGCCGCCCGCCATGTCGTAATGGATGATTTCGAGCATCTTGCGTCCGAGGGCCTCTTGTTTTTCTTCGGAGTAGCTTTTGAGCGGGGGCAAAACGAAGCCCTTTTGATTGGCTTTGGCAATTTTAAGCAGTTCGATCAATTTGAGTTTGAGCGGATGGAAAACGGAGTCGACGTATTCTTCTGTTTCCCCCGGCTCGTAAGAATCGAGGCAGGCATCGTAACGGGTGGCCATGCCGGGCTTTTTTCGGACATCAGCGACTTGGCGCGACACCGCGATCAAACGCTGCCAATAGGGGAGCCAAGCGGCAAAGTTGTTCTCGGGGCGATACTTCCGCCACATTTCATTGGATTTGCTGATGGCATTCTTGTACTCGAGATATTCCCCAAGCGAGAGTTTATCGAGCAAAGTGACCTGCTCATAAAGCGCCTCAAATAGCCTCTTTTCTTCGGCGGAGGCCTGCGGATCGTTGAGGCCTGCTTTAACTTCGGCGGCGAAGTCTTTTGCTTGGAAGATCTTGGCCTCCTCCCCGGCCCAATAATCTAAGAGGCCGCCTTCATCGGCTAAGCCTTTTTCGCCACATGTTGTGGCGAGATCGTAATAGAGAATCGCGCTCGTGTGGTCGATTCTTCTCTTTTGCTTGAGATAGGGCTCAAGTGCCTTGAAATGCTCGGAATGTTCCATAAAATATAGGCTCCTTTTCTTTCGATAATCTTAGCAAAATCTTCTTCGACCTTAATTTAGGCGAGAGAGACAAAGTCCTTGCTTGAACGGATCAAACGCCCTTCATCGAGGGCCTCTTCATCCGGCAATTGTACCATGAGCTGGCTGCTCGAAATAAAGGAATCGTAGGTCAGATAATCCTCAAACGGGACGATGACGGTCGAGACAATCTCATCGTAGACTCCACCCCGCAACATCTCGCTGAAACCCATCCCTAACGGGCGGACGAGGTAACGTTTCCCATCCTGAGTGTCTACCATGATCGCCCCTTCGCGTGAAAGCGAATGGAAGATGAACTTCGAGGAGATCGCCATCCGCAATCCTTCTGTCGTGTCTTTCTCGTGGGGCGTTAGCGGACGGCGGAGCGCGAGGATGTAGCGGTTTAAGTAATCGTCGCGGTGGGCATAGAATTCCTTTTTGATTTTCTCCATGTCGTCCCAAGGCATATCGCCAGTCGCCACATCGCCGGCAAGATGAAGTGTCTCTTTGGCGAGGTTATATACCCCGACGATGGTGTCCTTGAAGGGGAAGAAAATCTCCGGACCGATGTCTTTTTCGTCGATCTGTTCGATCGTGTGGCTCGTTTTTTCTTGGACGATGGCGATCTCTTTTCGGGTGTGACCCATCAAATACCATTTGGGGACGCTATCGTTTACTTCGTGATAAGCCTCGCTCTTCGGATTATTGTCATTCTCATCGCCGTAAGTGGCGCAAAAGGGCTCTTCGCGCGAGGAGAAAAGGTGATCGGCATCCATCGTCTCGCCATAGATCAGTTGAGCGCTCTTCTTGAAGGAAGGAAAAAAGAAGTGATTGGCGTAGGCAATCACGTCTTCGGAGGGGTAAGAGGCATAGAGGAGGCCCGGATAGTTCTCGCGGAGGGCTAAGAGTTTTTTCTTCTCTGGTGCAGCCATCATCCGTGCGAGTCCTTTTTTGGTGTAGCGGTAAAAACAGGCAATCGGGAGGAGAGTGCAATAGAGCTTGAGTTCTTTGGCGGTGATTTTCTGGACGAGATTTTCGTTGGCTCTTTCGATCAGGGTAGGGGTATCGACGAGGCCATAGCAATCCAGAAGGCCCTTCACGTAGCAGACTGTCGTGATGGAATTGAACAGCTTTTCTTGGTCTTCCGCTTTCATCTGATTGAGTAAAGGCAGATAGTCGGCATTGAATCCTTTTTCCGGGTCGGCGATGAAGAAGCGTTCAAGGAGGGCAAAATCATCTTGGTTTATGCGTGGATCCATCCAGCCCATCGGTTTCTCTTTTCCATCCGAAAGATTCTGAATGTAGTGATATGTATCGAGGCTGAGGGCGGTGTAAAAAAGCCAAGGCGAGGCAACGAAAAAATCGAGGATTTCCCGATACATCTGTTGGCGGGAAACCTTGGAAAAAGCCTTGGCGTCATCTTCGAGGAGAAAGAGGTAATCATCGAGGTAAAGCTGATGCTTGTTCCGTTCATCAGCCCACGTGGCATTTTGATAACTCATGGAATCATCATAATCCAAAAGGAAGGAGAAACAACCAAAGAAAAAGAGGCTCGCCTTCACGCGTAGCCTCGTTTCGAAGTTTTCAGGCTTTTTTCGCCTGTTTGAGCGACAAG
>JBAYEZ010000190.1:0-2768 GCA_041667485.1 Bacilli bacterium | reverse complement strand
TGGTGCGGGAAATGAGAGTTGAACTCACATGGGTTACCCCACACGCCCCTCAAACGTGCGCGTATACCAATTCCGCCATTCCCGCGGCGTGCTCAATTATAGTAAGGCGCAAAAAAGGAAGCAACATTTTTTCGAACCTTTCGAAGTCTTCGTTCAAAGCCAGGCCAAGATGATCAGGGTTGCGGCGCCTAAGTAAATCAGCAAGGAACTGACGTCAACGATGGTGGTAAGCAGCGGCTGCGAGACGATGGCCGGGTCTTTTTTGATTGCGGCAGCGCCCATCGGAAGGGCGACGGCGACGACTTTGCTGAGGAAGATGGAGATGAAGAGGGTCAAGCCGACCGAAAGCGAGACTTTGATCGAAGCCGCGAAGAAGTCCAAGTTCCAGCAATTGCCATTCCAGATATTCTGAGCCATGCCGCCGATGGCGGGCAGGGCCGTGTTGCTGACGAGGCCGAAATATTGTTCAATGGTGAACCAAGCGAAGCCGAATAGGCCAGCCCCGCCGGCAATTATGATGGCGCTCACGGCCTCGCGGCCGAGAACCTTGCCGAATTCTTTGGGTTGGAATTCTTTCATCGCTAATCCGCGGATGATGATGGCGATGGTTTGCCCGCCGGCGTTGCCTGCCGTATCCATGATGGCGGGGATGAAGGCAATGAGAATTTTGTAGACTTCGAATCGATATTGCAGTTTGTCAACGACGATGGTCGAGAAAGTGTCAAGGAAAAGGAGAATGCAGATCCAAGGCAAGCATTTCTTGGCCATCCGCCATGGATGGGTTTCGAGATAGCTGTCCTCCATCGGGGCGATGGCGTTCATCTTTTCGATATCTTCGTTGGCTTCGGCGGCGAGGACATCGACCGCATCGTCGACGGTCACGATGCCCGTCAAGCATTCGTCATCGTTGAGAACCGCGACGGCGTTGAGATCGTAACGGCGGATGAGGTTGGCCACTTCCTCGCGGTCGGTTTGGGCGTGGACGCTTGGGGCATCCTTATTCATGATGTCGGAGAGTTTTTGGTCCTGTTTGGCGAAAATGAGATCATCCAAGTCGACGGTGCCGACAAATTTTCGCTTGTCGTTTCGGACGAAAATAGTGTAGACGGTTTCCGCTTCGCGGCCGATTGTTCGGACCGCCTCGATGGTGGCTCCGACGGTTTGGCTTTCTTTGAACTCGAGGTACTCGGTCGTCATGATGGCGCCGGCGGTCTCAGGCTTATATTTCAGAATTTGATTGATGTCGGCCCGCATATCTTTGTCGGCGGCATGGAGGACTTTGGTAGCGAGATTGGCGGGCATATCGCCGACGGTGTCGGCCAAGTCATCGGCCGCCTGCCCGTTGATCAGTTTGATCAGATCTTTGTCGGTCAGGGCTTTGACGAGTTCTTCCTTTTTGTCCTGGCTTAGGTCATCGAACAAAGGAGCGGTTTGCTGCGAATTGACATCACGAAAGAGAATGATGAGGTCCTTGACGTCCATTTCGTTGGCGGCCTCGGCGATATCGATATCGTTGACCTCGGTGAAAATGCGCTCAAGTTCCGCCTTGTTTTTGCTTTGAACTACCTCGGCGAGCTGCTCAGGGGTGATCGTCTTGACTCGAACGACTTCGGAAGTGTCGTTTTCGTTAAGGTCGGTGCTTTCCTCGAGCGTATCAAGCGGCTTCTGCTCATTATCGTCCATGGATTTTTCTCCGCGCCTTAGTCTAAACTTTCAGCTTGAAAAAGTGTTAGGCATTTTTGATTCAAAGGCTCTTTTCTTCCGCTCTTAAAAATCCCGTTCTATAATGTTGAGGCTATAAAGGAGCAAATAAAAAACGATGGATTTGAAATTCTTAGTGGAAACCAGCGCGCGTCACATCCATTTGACGCAAGAAGCTTTCGATTTCTTGATGGACCGGAAGGACGCCCAACTCGTCAGCCGCAAGGATCTCTCACAACCGGGCCAGTTCGTTTCGGACACCCGTCTCGATATCTATGGCCCGCTTAATCCGAAGACTGGCAAAGAAGCCTGCATCAAAGGCGTTTCGATCCTGGGACCTCTTCGGGATCATAACCAAGTCGAAATCTCGGGCACCGATGCCCGTACGCTCAAGATTGCCGCCCCGGTTCGCGAGTCGGGCGACGTCAAGGGCAGCGCGCCAGTCAAAATCGTCAACTTGCTCAACAATAAGGTTCTCGAACTCAAGGAAGGCTGCATCGTTGCCAAGCGCCACATCCATATGACGCCGGATGATGCCAAGGCTTTCGGAGTGAAGAATGGCGACATCGTCAAAGTTCTCATCGCCGGCACCGGCCGTGAGACCGTCTTTGGCGACACGGTGATTCGTGTTTCGCCGAAGTTCCACCTCGACATGCACATCGATACCGATGAAAGCAATGCGGCTTGGGCGAGCGGCGAAATCTACGGCACGATCGTCAAGTGATCGTTGAATGAATGGAAAAGACGTTTCACTATCGCCCGCAGAACGTTTGTTCACGCGAGATGATTATCACCTATGATGGCGAAACCATCCTCAAGGTTCAGACGATCGGCGGTTGTCCGGGCAATACCCAAGGCGTCGATAAGTTGATCGTCGGCAAGACGTTCGATGAGGTGATCGGCGAACTCCAAGGCATCAAATGCCCTGGTTCGCAGACCCGCAACACCTCCTGCCCTGATCAGTTGGCCGATGCCTTGCTTGCTATCAAGGGGCAAGAGGCGGAATAAGTCGTTTCTCGAACCGCTTCTCTTCAAAAAGAGAGGCGGTTTTTTATTGGGGAAACGGA
>JBAYEZ010000189.1:0-2781 GCA_041667485.1 Bacilli bacterium | reverse complement strand
TTCACCAAAAACCAAAAGAAGAATGAGAAGAATGAGCGAGGAAGCCAAAGCCGCTGGGGCTTTTCCAAGCGAAGGGGCCAAGAGATCGGCCCCGAGCAGCGAGGCCAAAGAAGAGGCTAAAATGTTGGCGAAATCATTCCCGAAAAGAACCGCCGCAATCGTTCGGTCATAATCGGTAGCGAAGGCGAGAGCTTTCTTGGCTCGATTATCGCCGATGAAGGCTCGTTTCTCGAGTCGGAGTTTGCTGACCGAGCTATAAGCCATGTCGGCCGCGCTAAAAAGGGCGCTCAAAAAGAGCAAGAAGACCAAGAGTAAAAGATACACGATATCAATGATCTTCATTCGCGAACCGTTTTCTCGTGGAAAGGAACCTTCTCATTGATCGGACCGACCAGTTCTTCCAAGACGTCCTCCATCGTCACCATTCCGACGAGACTGCCCCCGCGATAGACAAGCGCAATCTGGGTGTGGCGCTTGCGGAAGCCATCCACCATCTCATCCATCCGAATCGACGGGGAGACGATATAGGGCTTTTGGAGATAATCACGGAAGGAGAGATGGGGATCGGTCAAATAGGCTGCTAAAAAGTTTTTGACGATCAAGATGCCGATGATGTCATCTTCTTTGTCGACATAAAGAGGGATACGGGAATATTTGCTCTCGCAGATTTTCTCGGCTAACTCCCGACTCGTCAATCCCTTGATATTGAGGGCGAAAATGTCTTTTTTCGGGGTCAGCACCTCTTTGACCGAAGTGTCGGCGAAATCAAAAGAAGCTTGGATGATGTCGCTTTCGTTTTCCTCCAGGAGGCCATGTTTTTCGTTCACTTCGATAACCGAAGTGAAATCCTCGGGCGTGAGTTCAGGTGTCTTTTCGCTATGGAAGAGTTTCTTGCTGAGAAGGGTGACCCCGCGAAAAAGAAGGGAAACCGGATAAAGAATGACAATAAAGAACTCAAGCGGGTAAACGCAGAATTTGACGCAGGAATTGGGAATTTTGCGAGCGATCTGTTTGGGAATCGTCTCGCCAAAGAGATAGAGGAGAAGCGTGAGGACAATGGAAGAGAAAAGCGAAGTAAGGGTCGCATCCCATGGTAAAAGAATGACCATCAGCATCGTCATTAAGTAGGAAAGGGCAACGCTGAGGGCATTGATCGCCACTAAAATCGTGACGAGAGTCCGATCGAACTTATT
This sequence comes from Bacilli bacterium, assembly GCA_041667485.1. Lineage (GTDB taxonomy): Bacteria > Bacillota_I > Bacilli_A > RFN20 > CAG-826 > UBA4951. The sequence goes on along the minus strand of JBAYEZ010000189.1, from coordinate 1,588 downwards.
GGCCACGCGCAAAACAAGCTTCGCTGTACGCGAGCCTTTCTCTGCCTGGACCTCGAAACGGTATTTGTTAAAACAGGAGAATGCGGTCTCCGCCATCGAGAAATAACCAGAGAGTAAGATGAGAACGGGTATTAAGGCCAGATAAAGCCAACCTAGAGGATCAGCCAAAGCAGTGAAAACTCCTTTTCGGGTTTAGACCGACGTAAGCATTGTAACATAAATAGAGCAAGAACAAAAAGCACCCTCGCAAAGAGAGTGCTTTCAGTGTTTTGCGAATGACGATTATTTCTCGTCATCGCCGTCATCGACGTCATCGCCGCTCTGCGGTTTGTAGTCTTTGAGCTCAGCCGCATAGTTCTTGATCTCTGGCTTCCCCTGCTCGAGGTTGTCCTTCTCGCAGGCATCGGCAATCAATTGTTTAGCGCGCTTGACCGAGAGTTCGCTCTTGACCTTGAAGCAACCCGGGATTTCCTTGTAGATGTTCTTGCCAGAAGCATCCTTGAGTGGAATCGGCGAATTCTCGTAAGCCTTTGGATCGAGAGCGTAATAAATCTTGAGTCCTTTGCCAGCAACCATGATTTTGAGATAAGTCTTGGTGTGAAGGCGAAAGGTATCACCCGAATTCGAGAGCCGGCTCTTTAAGCCGAAGCTTAAGGCCTCCGCCTTGATTTCGTTGTAGTTCGCCTTCACATCTTTATCGGCCTGGCCAAGGCGCTCCGGGAAGGGAATACGGACAACTTTCTTCTTTTCTTCGACAACCGGGGCCGGTGCTGAAACTGGGGCCGGAGCGGGAGTAGCCACGACCTGGACGACAACTGGAGCCGGAGCGGGCTCAGGTTTCGATTCTTCTTTCTTCGATTCTTCAGCGACATAATGCCGTTTGTCGAGTTCTTGGGAAACGATGGTGCGAACTTGTTCAGTCGTCAAGCTGTTGTCCTGCGGCTTATTGGCAGCAACATAGCCTTGGAGCGCCTTCGTGATTTCTTCTTTGACGATTTCACGGATATGCTCTTCATCAAGTGAAGAAGCTTTCTGGGCGTTGGGATCGATATGTATTTCCTCGCGGATGATCTTGCGAAGATCATCGCTGGTCAGCATTTCTTCATCCTCAGCTGGCTCTTCCTCTTCTTTTTCTTCCGGAACTTTCCGGGGATCCGGATAATTGAAGTATTGGACGACATAGGGGCCAACGCCCTTTCTCTCGTCTTGATCGTTTAACTCAGCATTCTCGGCGCCGCGAAGCTCATCTTCGCTCGAAGGTGCGCCTTCGCCTTCTTTAGCACTGTCGGCAGCAGCCGCTTCTTCGGCCTCTTCGCTAGTGCCATTGTCCTTGATTTTGCCTTCCATGACTTTGCGGGAGAGATTCAAGCTCGTTAACGCAAAACTCCAGGCAACGATCACCGCGACAACAGCAAGAAGACCGAGAATAAACGCTAAGTAATTGCCATCTTCGAAGAGCGGGAAGTTGGCGCCTTTGCCACCAGCCCAATCCGAATGGAATTCGAAGATTGCGTCAATGAACGAATGGGAATAAAGCCCGGGGTGGCTCTTGGTTTGCACATAGTCAACAAACGCGTTTTTGTTCAAT
>JBAYEZ010000188.1:0-2787 GCA_041667485.1 Bacilli bacterium | reverse complement strand
GGTTGTTTTGATCTGCTCGACATAGGAAAAATAAAGCTCATCGGTCTTTTCGTTCCCTACGCGAGTCAAATGGCGGACCGCCTGGGCTTCCTTTTCCGATAGGCCAACCGCAAGGAGATCTTTTTCCTCTTGGTGGCAGTCCTCCATCGCATCGTGCATCAAGGCGACTTTTTTCGCCGAAGAATCGACGTGCTCCGCCACCCAGATCAGATGGTAGATATACGGATGGCCGCTCCGATCGCGCTGCTCGTGATAGATCTTGTTGGCGTAGGCGATGACCTTCAGAAGTTCGAGATCGCGATAATCCAGCCAGCCCACATAGAGTTCGGGGTCCCCGTCTAAAAGGGGGTAGGGTCCTTTCGGGGCATATTTCAAAAAGTGCTCGTAAGTAATCGGCACGGGCGGGTAGGTTCGGATCGAGAAACGGGGATCGGCCAAATTATGGAAATAGGTCCGCCGATAGACCCAATAACCTTTTTGATGGGTGAAGTATTGCCAGCCATCAGGCGAATAGGCATAAAAAGCACCCGCGGTTTTATGCGGTCGGCTGGCAATGAGGAAAAACCAGCGTTCTTTAATCCGCTTGGCGGAATAATATTCCTGAACCACATTCCGTGGGACCATGATTATAGTTTGCACCATTTTCAAGGGAATGAATATTTCTCTTTATCGAGGAAGTTTTTTTCAACCGTAAACGAAAACATTTCTGGCGAAAAACGGGCAAGATTAGAATCCAAAACGGAGAATCGTCGAAGGAAAGAAAGAAACCCGGTTCTCTTCAACCATTATCCATTTTGAAAAAGCATTGACAAAACTATGCCGCTACGCAACGATAATAATACAGTTCCATTTTCGCTAAGACCTCGTCTTTTCTTGAGGCAGGCGAAAAAGGAAACGGGAAAGGCCGTTGGCTATCGCGCACCCCCTTGATGCGAAACCACGGCCTTTTTTCTTCTCTTTAGGAGCCGGGCATCCCCCGCTTGCCTCGCGGAGAAAGAAAAGGGCATGAGACTGCCCTTTTATAGAACCGAAGGCGATGATGGCGGAATTATTGCGAAACGGAAGGTAGCATGATGGCGAGAAGCGAGAGCTCCAAATGATGGGCGTTCCATAACGGAACTTTACTCGCGCTCACCTCGCCAGGAATGGGGTTGGTCCCACTATAAAAGAAATAGGCTTGGCGGCGAAAACGGGCAAAGCAACTTTCTTGGCTTTGGTAGAAAGCAACGAGTTTCTTAAACTGTTCAGCGTTAGCGAAAGCGAAGACGATGCTGGCGGTCCAAATCCGTTTGATCTTAGCCTCATCGAAGGCGTCTTTTTCCAGAAAGCAGAACTCGTTTTCAATCCGGTAGCCCCATTTCTCAAAATCGGTTTTGAGACTGAAGAAATAGCTTTGGTTCTTCCCCCCATCGTAAGCCCCGTTTTGATCCATTTGATAGGTGAGCAAGGTCACTTTCTCCAAGAGGGAAAGACGGAAAACGATCTTTTTTAATTCGAGGACGTCATTATCGTTCATGCAACCTTTCGTCGCGCTTAAGGAGACTAGCGGCAAGGGATAGCGGGACATCGAGCGCATCCGCCTTGCTAAGTAGTCTTCTTCCCCGTCCTCAAGCGGCCCATGGAAGCCGATGATGCAGTCATAACTCTTCAGCTGATAAAGACTATCCTTGCTCGAGACCCTTTCCGGATGAAAGCCGGCCTTCTCGAAAGACAAAAGAATGCATTTGGCCGCCCGCTCCGTCAATTTGTAACACCAGATCCCCAGTTTGAGGAAACGGTGAAAACGAAAGGGATCGTCCCGGATGTCTAGCATAATCCGCCCTTTCTTTTCATCTCTATAACCTTAGCACGTTTGCCGTTCTCCTTTTAGGACGAAAGAGGAGACAAACGCATGAAAAAACAGAACAACCCCCCGCCAGCTTCGTCGAAAAGAAAATGAGCGACCCCGATTGTAAGAGCCGAATCGATAAAATCTACGCCAAAAACGAGCGAAGCGGCATCCTTCACTTTAATGAAAAGACGAACCGGTCGAACTCATCCATATCGCGGTGACCCCCCACAAAAAGAAAGGATGTGTGATTCTTCGCCCCGTCGAGCGTCGGGGTGGGCTTGAGGATGATCAAATCGTCTTCTTTGAGATCAATATCAAGGAAAAAGGCATCAAAAAACGACGAAGCATTCTCTCCTTTTATTTCGTTGTCAAACGAACGTCGAGAAAGAAAATCAAAAAGATAAGGAAGCGAATCGAAAAGAAAAAAGTAACAGCTCATTTTCTATGCCTTTCTAGTCTATCGGTCTACGCGAAACGAATAAATTAAGATCTGCATCAATCGATTATGAGGCGTAAAAAGCGCCAGAGATTCTCAATCGTAAAAAACGAAAAGCTGCTATACTGTTTTCATTATGGCGGAAAAGGGGTTCCTTACCAACGAGTCAAGCATCCGTTTTCTCGATAAAATCATCGCTGATCTCTCATCTTGCGACTCCTTTGATTTTTCCGTCTCCTTCATCAAAAAAGCTGGCCTGATTCTTCTTCAAGATGCGATGGAGAGGGCTTTGAAGCGCGGCGTTCAGGGACGAATTCTCACTTCGACTTATCAGAATTTCACCGATATTCCTTCGCTCGAAGCATTCCTTCATTGGCAGGAACTCTACCCCAATTTCAAATGCCATCTCGAATATGGCAGTTTTGGTGATGATGGTTTCCATACCAAAGGTTATCTTTTCACCTTCAAAGACCGCCGAGAAGTCATCATCGGTTCCTCAAACATCACCTATTGGGCCCTT
>JBAYEZ010000187.1:0-2788 GCA_041667485.1 Bacilli bacterium | reverse complement strand
TCCAAGTTGACTTTGGAGTCGGCTTTGTCGGCGGAGGAGCGGATGACGGCAATCACCTCATTGATGATGGAGGCAGCTTTGATGAGACCGGTCACAATCGCGAGGCGGGTGGTGTCTTTTTGGAAGCGGAAAGCGCTGCGGCGGGTGATAACGTCGAGTTGGTGCTGGATGTAGCAATCGCAATAGGTCAAAAGATCCATCGAACGCGGATGCCCATCGACAATCGCCATCATGTTGGCGCTGTAGTTGGTTTGCAAACTCGTTTTTTGGAGCAAATAGGCTAAAATCGCTTCGGGTTTCGCGTCGTCTTTGAGATCGATGGCGATACGAAGGCCCTCTTTGTCGGTCTCATCGCGCACCTCATCGATGCCTGGGATCGTCTTGTTGTGGCGGATTTTGTCAATCGCTTTGACCAGCTCCGACTTATTGACCTGATAAGGAATCGAAGAAATGATGATTTGGGGAACGCCCTCTTCCGAAGTCGCAATGCTTGCGTTGCCCGCCACCGTGACCCTGCCGTGCCCGCTTCGGTAGATATCTTTAAGCGTCTCGCTGGTATAAAGAATGCCGCCGGTCGGGAAATCCGGGCCGGGGATGTAATTCAAAAGGGCATCCACGTCGCAGTTAGGATGTTTGATCCGGTAGATGACCGCTTGGGTGACTTCTTTGAGGTTATGGGGCGGAATGGCCGTGGCGATGCCAACCGCGATGCCTTCAGAGCCGTTCACCAAAAGATTGGGGAAACGGGCGGGCAGGACATCCGGTTCGAAAAGGGTGTCGTCGAAGGTCAGGTTCATCTTGACCGTGTCTTCGTCGATATCGCGCAGAAGTTCATTCGAAAGGGCGCTCAAACGGGCTTCGGTGTAACGGTAGGCGGCCGGGCCATCACCATCGATTGAGCCGTTGTTGCCTTGGAAATCGATCAGAGGATAACGGTAGGCCCAGCTTTGGGACATATGGACCAAAGCCAAATAGATCGAGCTATCGCCGTGCGGGTGGTATTTGCCCATGACGTCGCCGACGATGTGAGCGCATTTCTTCGTGGGTTTATCGATGGTGTTGCCGGTGTTGTACATGTCGAAAAGAATGCGGCGCTGAACAGGTTTAAGGCCGTCTCTGGCATCGGGGATCGCCCGATCCTGAATGACGTCGCGGGCATAGGAAGCGTACTTGTCGCCCATGATCTGGTCGAGCGAGTCGCTTTCGATGTTCTCTTTGATGGTTTCTTTCTCTTTCTTGGCCATTATTTATCGCTGCCTTTGATTTCTTTCTCGAAGTTATCGACCAAATCGAAGTCGACGTTCTCTTGAATCCAATTCCATCTTTGCGAGGAATCTTTGCCCATCAAGACGGAGATGCGCTTCTCCACCACGAGCGGATCGTCAATGTGAACTTGGAGAAGCAAGCGCGATTTTTTGTTCATCGTCGTCGAAGCGAGCTGATCGGCGTTCATTTCGCCAAGTCCCTTATAGCGATTGATGCCGTACCCAGCTCCGATTTTGGTTTTCGCCGCGTCGAGTTCGCTATCATCCCAAACGTAGATATGCTTGGAGGGATCGCTCTTTTTGTAGACACGGTAGAGCGGCGGCTGGGCGATGTAGACCATCCCCTTTTCAATGAGGGGCTTCATATAATTGTAGAAAAAAGTTAAAAGCAGCGTCTGAATGTGGGAACCATCGGTATCAGCATCGGTCATGATGATGATTTTGCCATAGTGGCTTTCTTCGACGTCGAAATCCTGCCCGACGCCCGCCCCGATCGTCTGGATCAAGGTCGACATTTCGAGGTTCTCGATCATCCGCTCCATCGACACGGTGTCGGTGTTGAGCGGCTTGCCTCGAAGCGGCAAGATAGCCTGATGGAGCCGATCGCGCCCGGTTTTGGCCGAGCCACCGGCAGAATCGCCCTCGACGATGAAGAGTTCATTTTCGGCGTAATCCTTCGATTGAGCTGCGGCGAGTTTGTCGCTGATCATCAGATCGCTTTTCTTGGTTTTGCTGTTACCCCGGGCTGCCTCTTTGGCTTTTCTGGCCGCATCGCGCGCTTCTTTCGAGGCGTCGCACTTGTGAATCAGGTCGATGGCAAAAGACTGGTGCTCATTGAGATAATAGGTAAAACGATTCGAAATGATGCCACCGACGACGGGGCCGGCTTCAGGCGAGCCGAGTTTGCCTTTGGTTTGGCCTTCGTATTCCAGCTTGTCTTCAGGGATTTTAACGGAGATGATGGCAGTGAGGCCTTCCCGGATGTCGGTGCCGTCAATCGATTGGTTCGCTTTGATTAAATTATTGGAAAGGGCCCAGTCATTCAAGGTTTTCGTCAGCGCGCCTTTGAAACCGATTTCGTGGGTGCCGCCATCGGCGGTCCGAACATCGTTTGCATAGGAAAGGATGTTCTCGTTGTAGTCAGCGTTGCACCACTCCATCGCGATTTCAACTTGAATATTGTCGACGGTATCGGAGAAATCGATGATTTCGCCGAGCGGCGTCTTATTTTGGGTCATTGAGGCGACGAATTCCCGTAAGCCATGCTCGGTGTAGAATTCGTGGCTATTGCCCGTCGCCATATCTTTAAGGATGAAATGGACACCCGTCAGCAAATAGCTCTTTTCCTCGAGGCGGTTATAGATGGTGTCCCAGGAAAATTTCGTGTTCGGGAAAATCTTTGGGTCTGGCTTAAAACGAACGGTGGTTCCATGCTTTTTGGTATCGCCCAAAACTTTGAGAGGCACATCGACCGCCCCGCCATTATGGAAACGAATGTAATAGATTTTGCCTTCGCGATAAAC
>JBAYEZ010000186.1:0-2792 GCA_041667485.1 Bacilli bacterium | reverse complement strand
TCCAGATCCAAGTGGATTTCATAGTAGGAACAGATATATTTGACGATGGCGAGGCCAAGGCCGGTCCCCATTTCTTTGCGGGAGCGGGCTTTATCGACCCGATAAAAACGTTCAAAGATGCGCGACTGGTCTTCTTTGGCGATTCCAATCCCGGTGTCTTGAATGGTAACTTGCCGTTTGGCTTCATCGATCCGCACCAGGATGCTTCCGCCCTCTTTGTTGTATTTAATCGCGTTGGTGATCATATTGTCGAAAAGGCGGTCGCAGTCCTCGTGATTGATCATGATAAAAAGGCTGTTTTTATCTTTGATGACGCTCAGCTTCTTCTTTTTGATTTCCGCCTCATGGAGCGCCATAAGTTCATCGATCACGCGGCCAACATTGATTTTTTCAATGGGTCTAAGGCTCTCGTTCTCTAAGGAAGAAAGAGCCAGCATATCCATGATGATTTGATTCATGCGTTTGGCTTCTTCCACCGTTTTCTTTGTCGCTTCTTCCTTTTCTTCTGGAGAGCTAATAACGCCTTCTTCAATCATTTCTTGGAAGCCGAGAATCGCCGTCAAAGGCGACTTCAATTCGTGGGAAGCGTTGGCAAAGAAATCACGTTTCATCGCCGCGCTGTTGTGTTCATCGGTGACATCGAGCAAAAGGAGAGCGGCCCCAGAGTTCTTGGCTTCGACTCCCCCGAAATTCACCGCTTCGATTTCGCAATGATAAACCCGGCTCTCTAATTTCAAATCAAAGGCGGTGGGAATTCGGGTTTTAGAGACGACGGAAAGATTCTTGACCACGATAGGCAAATTAATCACGCGGAAGTTGCGGTTCAGCGCTTCTTCCTTTGAAAGGGAGAGGATTTGCGAGGCTTTATGATTAAAAACAACAATATTCGAATCTTGGTCCACCACAATCATTCCTTCAATGAAAGAGTCCAGAATGAAATTAGTCTCATCGGCTTTACTTTTGGCTTCCCTTAACTGCAGATCAAGTTCCTTGCGGGAATCCCGGATGATTTTACTATAAAACTCCAAGTCATCGTGATAGACAACGTTGGACGAAAGACCGCAGACACCTTGAAGTTTTTTAACCTGGATTTTTAAAGAATTCATCGACTTTTCTAACTGGCGGAAGGTCAAAAAGAGATAAAGGCCATCCGCGAGAATCACGACGATGGATCCGATGATCAGAAAGTTCTTGGCCAAAAGAACCCCAAAGGGGACCTCTTCGCCATAACGGACATAGATGTCATCGCCTTCAATCAAATAAAGGTGATATGAAAACTCGCGGTTATCGATGGGATTATTCTCGCTATAGGTTTTATCGAGGTGCTCGGAAAAATACGCTTCGGATTTAACGGTGACGACGGCCCCCAAACTATCGGAGGTGCTTTTGGTGCTTCCTTTGGAAAAATAAGTGATTTCAAAGTTACTGAGACCATCAAAGCGGACCATTTCGTCGTAATAGTCGCGTTTGCTTATTAAAGAAGAGACAATACTATCTCCGTTGGAGATCACCGCTTGCTCATGGGCGTTTCGGCCGAGAAAATACCAAGAAAGAGCGACGGTAAAAAAAGAGATGAAAGCAACCAAAGACATGATGATAGAAGAGACAATAACGTGCTTCTTGTTCATCGGATCCTTACACTACCTTATAGCCACCGCCGTAAATGGAAACAATGTGCTTGCCATCCTCGCCAAGTTTTTTCCGCAAAGAGCGAATATGCATATCGAGGGCTTTGCTATTGGGTTCAAAAGAAGCTTTCGATCCCAAAAAGGCTCGCGTCAGTTCCTCGCGGGAGACTAATTTGCCGAAGCGTTCAAGCAAGGTTGAGAGAATAATGTATTCGGTAGCGGTAAGATCGAGGAGTTTGCCGTTATTGTAGATTTCGCCGGTAGAGCGATCGAGATGAAAAAGAGAATAATCCAAGACTTCGTCGCTTTTTTCTGTCCGCCGAATATGGGCATTCACCCGGGAGACGAGTTCGCTGATTTCAAAAGGTTTAATCATGTAGTCATCGGCGCCCAAATCGAGAGCCCTCACCTTATCGCTCGTCAAGGATTTGGCCGATACGACGATAATATGAATTCCATCATTGGTCTTGTCGTGGCGAAGATAAGAAAGAATGTCCTTCCCTTGAATGCCAGGGAGCATCAAATCCAATAGAATGAGCGAGGGTTTTTGTTTAGCGAAGGCATCCAAAAAGCTTTCGCCATCAGCAAAGCTTCGGACATCAAAGCCCTGCTTAATCAATGTCATGCGAATGATGGTCGCAATGTTCTCGTCGTCTTCGACGGAGTAAAGCAAATAACTCATATGCCTCTTTTCAACTAATTAAGCATCATCGCCTTCTTTAATGCAATCACGACAAAAAACAAACGAGGATGAAATACCTTTTGATGTTTTTCTCAATAGGCTCAAAGAAAAAACGAGCTATTTTTTAAATTTCCTCTGCAAATCGCGGCTAATTTGTTTATTTCGCGGTGACATCTTGTCGGGAAAAGAAGAGAAATCAAACCAAGCCAAACGCCTTACTTCTTCCTGCTGTGGAGTAATCGTGCCTTCATAGTCTTGGCAGAGGTAAACAACATCCACGCCCGAAACGACATCGCCATTGGCGTAACGATAATAGGTTAATGGCCCCGAATAGACACCAAAGAGAGTGCAAGAACTCGCCTTGAGGCCCGTCTCTTCAAAAAGTTCCCGCTTCGCCGCATCCTCGGCACTTTCATTGAATTCGATCGAGCCGCCAGGAAAATCCCAGAAGCCGTCATCAGAGCGTTCTTCAAGCAAAAAAC
>JBAYEZ010000185.1:0-2797 GCA_041667485.1 Bacilli bacterium | reverse complement strand
TTAAGGTCAACCAACCGACCAATCCAATTCGTGAAGAATCCCATTATTTAGTCCTCCTGTGGGCTGAAACCTGCTCCCTCAATTCCCTTTGCCTTTGCCTTTCGGCCTTGTCATTCTCGGCTTTTTCCTTCTTCATCCTTCGCCTTTCGTCCGCGATATTGGAAGCCGAATCCTCCAACGAGGATTGGACAGCGACAGCCGCCGGCAAGATGTTGATTGCCGTCCGACCGTCTTCCTGCCTTTGCTTTGCCTCTTTCTTCTTGGAGAGGCTTTTGACATCGGCTATAAGTGTATCATAAAAATGATTCATCACTATCGTCAGCCAATTCCAAGCGCGGTTTCCGCCACCGCTTGAACCAACGAATTGGGGATAGTATTCCTCGACCTTGTGACCCTTCCGCATTTGCCCGATGATTTTGTCGGGGTCGAAGAAGCACTCCACCAACGTGTCGCTCTTGGGTCGCATGGTATAAGAAGATTTCATCAAGCCAGTCTCGACCGGGATGTAATGCTTCGAGTTGGCGAAAGCGTCATTGAGAGCCGACCTTATCCCCGGATAATCGAGGTTGATTCCGAACATCTCCTCCAAATCGCATTGGAAGAAAACGACACCGCCTTGGTTCGGCTGATACCCATTCGACATCGGGGCCGACCTTATCTGGGGTTCGACCGATGTGTTGTATTGCTCGCGGTTGGCTAACGTGTTTTCCATTTAACCAATTTTCGCGCTAAATTGTTTTGTTTTCAACGCTAGACGTTGTTTTCGGGGTCTAGGACATCCAAATAACGGGTGAATCCGTATTCGACCGAATCGATCATATCCAAGTGACCGAACCCCTCGGTATAGACTTTTGAACGGACGAAAACGCCCTTCCTCTCGATTTCCTTCTCGTCATATTCAGCGTTCTTGAAGTCCTCTATCGTTTGAGTGCAGTCCTTGTAGAAGCGCAACTGACCCTTGTGCATGAGGCCGACGCCGCGCTTGACGCGCTCCTCGATTTCGAGCTTGTAGGGGAACTTGATTGAATAAGGGTCTAGGTTCTTCTTGCCGAAAGCCAACACGCATTGGTGGTAGAACTCCGGGTCTTGGTCGATGACCACTTCCACGGGGAACGATGACATGACCTTCGCGCTCTCCAACACGAAGTCGGCAAGGTCGTTGGCGTAATCCTCGAAGTGCTTTTCGCCCTCGCCAGTAGCCGAATTGATATGGTGGTATTCCTTCAAGACATCGAACCTGTAAAACCCTTTCTCGCGGTCGTACTTGATAGCCCCCAACGTGATGGCCGTTGCCGAAATCGTCTCGCCTTGGTCGCACACCACGACATAGGAATCGTAATCATCAGGGTTGAAGGAATCGATGACATTGTATTCGTGAACCATGTAAATCGCCCCTGCCGGGTTCATTCGCTCACCGAGGATATAGCCTTTGTACCAAACGGAATCCTTGTCATAGGAATCCTCGATTTCCTTCACACGTTCTTTGGTCAAAACAGGGTTGTCGCTCAATGAGGCATGGAGGTAGTTCATCTTCCCTGACGGAATGCCCCTGTTTGCCGAATCGATGAAGTCCTTGTAAATCCAGCTCTTGCTCATGGAAGGGTTCATCGTGTAAAGGAGGAACGGCCTCTTCGCCACAGCCATGCGGTTTTGGATTTCGTTAACGAAGTCCTGCGTTTGGAGGTTAATCTCCTCGATCATTGCGCCTTGGATTGAGAGACCTCTAATCGCGTACTCGCACCCGGCTTTAGCCCCACCAGCGAAAATGACCCAACGAGTGAAGGTCTTTCCGTTGACATCGTAGTGGATGTAGAGAGCCGACTTGTCTCGGTACTTCTTGTAAAGGCACCCGCTGCCGAATATGAACCTAAGCCCGAAGCCACCGCACTCACCAATCAACGCTTGCGCCATTGATTCGCTCACGGCCCCGGCAATAAACAGAGCGTCCGTTTGGACTTCGCAAGCAACTATGAGCATTGCGAAAGCACGGCACGCTTGGACGGACTTTCCGCTTCGGATAGCCCCCTCTATCCCGGAGAACTGATGGCTGAAAATGCCGTCAATCCACTTTTCGTACTTTGGGGAAGACAGCATTACTTAGCCTCCATCTTGGGCTTGATTATCACGTTGAAGAAATCGGACAGGTCGAGTTCCTTTTTGTCGTCAGCTTCCTTTTGACCATAGTAGTTCTTTCCCAGCCAAATGGACATCGTGGGCTGACCCAATGCAAGACCTCGCTGATTTTCGAGGAAGTTCCGTTTGTCCATAGCCCTAAGTTTTTTGGCTGTGTTGGTTAGCGTGACTGCCCCATCATCGCCGCCGTAGACTTTCAAGCACCAATCTTGGAGGGTCTTCAAGTCAGTTCCGCAGGACAAAGCCAATTCCTCCTCGTTCTTGAAGCCGGGGATAGAAGCCGTCATCTCGAAAAGGGCTTTCCTGTCATGATCGTTGATTTCATCCCAGAAGAAGAAATGGGAATTGCCGAGGCGGTTCTTCAAACGCTTTCGGTTATGCTCGGCTCTCTCGATGGCGGTCATCGCTTTTTCGCGTGCGTGCGCGTTTTTTTGCAAAACGCTGCCTTTGCCTTTTCCGCCCTTCGCCTTTGCCGTCTTAGGCTCATTGTCTTTAGACAATGGCTCTTTCCCCTCTTTGGGGGCTTCTTCCTTTAAGGGAAGAACCTTATCTTCGGGGTTCATAGTTTGCCGCCGAAGTTGTCGTCTTTGTGAACCCGCTTCTCGGAATCGTCTCTCATTCTTATGAGTTTAGCCATATCCCTTTGGGACTTGGCGAGTTCCGC
>JBAYEZ010000184.1:0-2822 GCA_041667485.1 Bacilli bacterium | reverse complement strand
GGCGGAGAGAAAGAAACTTTCGGCCTCGCTTAAGAAAGTCGCTTGTTCTTTTTCGCCGAAATGCGAAATCTCTTCGAGGCGAGCGGCGAGTTCGTTCACCACCGCTTTAAGATGTTTGGCATGCTCGGCCAAAGGAACGATGACTTCGCTGGAACGAGCTCGGACGGCCGGGGGCAAATCGAAGAAGGAACTGACGTGATATTTCGTCAGGTCTTTCTGCAATTTCTCATTGAGCACGACCGACTGTTTGGCCGAGACGACAATATCGTGGACGAGACTCGGAAAGACCGAGAGGATGTTATCCGGCTCGACTTCGAGGGCGAAGCCAGTCTCGCGGAGATCGCCATAAAGGGCCTTCAGCTCTTTCTCGGCTTCGGGGAAATTGATGTCTTCGCCCTTAGAAGGCTTGGCCAAGAAGGCTTGGAGTTTCTCCTGGGTCTTCTTGACGCCAACTTGCCGCCTTTCTAAAGAAACGGCGATTGCTTTGGCGAATAAAGACCGATAAGGATCGAGCGAAATGACGCCATTATCGGCCTCTTTGACTTCACGTTTCAGCTTTTCGGTCGTTTCTTTATCGACGGAGGCAAAAACGCCGAAATAGCGTTTGAGAACCTTTTTGGCTTCTTTGACGTCAGCCCGGTGTTTCAAGACCATGGCCTCGGTGAGTTGTTTGCCGACGATCATGATTGGGTTGAGCGAAGAGAGCGGGTCCTGGAAAATCATCGAAATCTTGACGCCGCGAATCTTCGAGAAGGCTTCTTCGCTCACATGGAGCAAATCCTTGCCATCATAGATGATCTGGCCGTCTTCGATGATTTTGTTGTTGGCCAAAATACCCAAAATCGCCTTTGAGGTCACCGACTTGCCCGAACCGGACTCGCCGACGATCGCCAAGGTGCGGCCGCGATAAAGCGAAAAGGAAATCCCGCGGACCGCCTTGACGGTGCCGCCATCGGTGCGGAAGGAAACGCGAAGATCTTTGACTTCGAGGATTTTTTCGTTGTTGTTTTTCTTGTTTTCCATGCCGTTAATCCTCGCTTCCTTTGAGCGACGTGTTGAAAGCGTCGCGAAGACCATTGCCAAAGAGATTAAAGGAAATCATGAGCAAAGAGATGATGATGCATGGGAATAAAAGGACATGCGGGTAGTATTGAAGACCGGCGGCTTGGCCTTCGTTCAGAAGGGAGCCGATCGAGGAAAGGCCCGAGGTCGAGAAATTGATGATGCCAAGGTAGCTCAAACTCGATTCAGAGAAGATGACGCCCGGGATCATGAGAACGCTCGATGTGACCAAAGTGCCAATCGCGTTTGGCAAAATGTGTTTGAAGATCAAGCGTCCGTCTTTGGCGCCCAAAGTTCTTGAAGCCAAAACGTATTCTTGGCCCTTAAAACGATAGAACTGCATTCGGGTGGTTGAGGCGACGCCGACCCAACCCGAATAGACGAAGGCGACGAGGAAAGCCAAGACGATGATGCCGCTTTCGCCGAGAGCCGCTTTGAGAGCGACGTTATTGGTGAACTGAATCGAGCAGATGGAAAGGATGATGATGGAGGGGATATTGGAAATAATATCGGTGATCCGCTCCATGATGAGGTCGGCCGTGCCACCATAGTAGCCCGACATCGCGCCCCAGATGAGGCCGATGATGAAGTTGATGGCAGAGATGCCGACGCCCAAGAGCAGGGAAAACTGGGTGCCTTTGGCGAGGCGAAGGAAAATATCCTGGCCGGCATCGTTGGTGCCGAAGATAAAGTACGGCTCAAAGCCATCGCGGAAGGTGGCATAGTCAAAATAATCGACCCGAACGTTATATTCTCCACTCACGAGTTCTTCGTAAATAAGGTGGTTGGCGCCGTCGCGCTTATAGATGTCAATCGGCTTACCCGAAGAATCGAGGATGGGGGAGAAGCGGTTCTGCGAATAATTGCCGCTCGCGGTCTTGGCGCTCAAAGCAAAATAGACATTGGAGTTCTGATTATAGTAGGTCCGCATGAAATCGATGATGCCCGTCGCCGTTGAAGTGGCAACGCCATCGGCGATGATCTCGGTTTCATAGTTGGCGAGATAGTTCTCGACATCGACCAAAGGCTTCATTATCGACTTCGGCGTCCGATAAATCTCATGCTCTTTTTCGTAGGAGGTGAGATCGGCAAACTGGGCCGGGCTCAGTTTGACGTTCTTGTTGCCAACCGCATAGGTATCGACCCGAACTTTATAGGCTTTGACCGTCGAAAAACCAACCTGGGTTTCGCTGGTCGAAAGCAGTTTGACAAAGCGGGAGTGGTTCGAATCGCCATAGAGCATCGTCTGGTAATCGTTCTGCGATTTCGTTTCGGTTTTGGTTCCATCCCAGAAACCCGTTCCTTTAAAGAGGGGGTTGTAGGGCAAAACATAGGAGAAGTTGCTATCCATGTAGCCGTTAGGGTAGCGAACGGAATCGACATGAGAACGCGGCGAAGCGAGCGGAACGATGATGGCATAGAGGGCGATAAGGAAGATAATGACGGCCGCCACAATCGAAGCTTTGTTCTTGGCAAAGCGCTTAAAGCAATCGGCCAAATAGGAAACCGGCTTGGTTTCGAAAGCTTGGTCGTGCAGGTCTTTTTCGTCTTTGTAGCGGACGAAAAGATCCTTGCTCAAAACCGGGGTCGTAGGGGAAATGCCGGCGGTCGCTAAGCTATTTTTCTTTGCCAATGCCATTATTTTTCACTTCCCATCCGAATGCGCGGATCAACTAAGCCATAGGAAACGTCAACCACGAGAGTGCCGACGAGACCAATCAAGATGTAGAACATCGCAACAAACTGGAAGACATCGTAGT
>JBAYEZ010000183.1:0-2829 GCA_041667485.1 Bacilli bacterium | reverse complement strand
GTGAAAAACGAGGTATTGAAATCAAGGCCGTATCCTTTTGCTTTTGCCCAGTCAACCCATTCGCGGAAATCCTCAATCGTTAAATCGTTGCGCGGATGATGATACTCGGCATACATGCTGTGAAGATTGACCTTGTGCTTCAAAGGGCTGAAGCGAAAGGCCTCATCAATATCGGAACGAAGTTCTCCACCATTTCGAGCAATGTACGGATAGGATCCCGTCACGACATTTTCGCTCGCGACCGGCCCCAAGCCCTCAAAGCCTTTGACATCGTCGCCGGCCCAGCACTGAAGCGAGACCGGAATCTGGGCGAATTCCGCCAAGACTTTGTCGGTATCGACCCCATAGCGTGCATAGATTTTCTTCGCGACTTCATAATTCGCAAGAATTGTTTTATCCATATTCTTTTTTCCTCCATGGATTTTTATAAGGCGACCGTCAGAGTATGATGCCCTGGCGTCAAACGCAGTTCGTTTCGGCCTGGCGCTTCGTCATCGAGGAGCAGAATCTCCTTTTTGAAGCAAACCCGGGTTTCGAGATTGGGCGGGACCGTCAAATCGACGATCAAATGGCCTTTTTCTTTCCGCCATTCGCTCCGCAAAAGGCCTTTTGGCGTTTGATAGGAGCACTTGACCCAATCGAGGCCTTTCGGAATCAGCGGTTCGACCACGGCCTGACGAGCTCCATTTTCAAGACGGATACCGGCGAAATAGCGGTAAAACATCTGGTCATAAGAGGCGAACATCGGGTGATCGAAAGAATTCATCGTTGCTTGATTTTCCTTCTCCCACCGCTCCCAGACGGTCGTCGCTCCATTCGCCAGCATGAATCCCCATCCCGGATAGCGTGGATTCTTCAATACCGCCAGCAAGAGATCGCCGTCGCCATGCTCGCAAAGTTCCGCCATCACGTGGCGATAGCCTTGATTGCCGCAGGTCAAATGGAAGTCATGATCGAGGATGCTCTTCCGCAGATGGGCATAAACCTTGCCCGATTGCTTCTCCGGCACGATCCCCAGATGAAGGGCCATCGCATCTTCGCATTGGGTTCCTTCGGCAAAATGATCGTCATGGAGATAGTTCGCGCGGAGAGCTTCGCGACTCCCCTTAAGCAAGTGACCATAGTTACGCTGATCGAGTTTCTTATTCAATATCGTCGCTTCTTCAAGAAGGGTCTGGAGATGCCAATAGAGGAAAAGGGAAGAGATGCAAATCCCATCAGATTTGGCATCGGGGTAGTTTTCGCAAGCGACCCAATCGGCATAGTAGTAATAGTCCATGATGTAATCGCGGGAATGGGAAAGAAGGAAATCAACCCATTTTCGGTGATGGAGATAATTCTTTTTGATGGCCTCCGAATCTCCAAAAAAGCGATAGGATTCCGTGGCCAAAAGAAGATAAGAAAGACTGGTGACATCGGCGGGGCGGCCCCCGGTGTAATACGGGGCGGTGTCTGCGATGCGGCCTTGCTTATCCTGCACGAGAGTGATATCGTCGTCAACCTTGTCGAAAAAGCGATCAAGCCGGTAGTTGTAGACGGCTTGGAAAACGCGGGTTGAAACATCGTTAAGCCAGCCAAAACGTTCATCGCGTTGAGGGCAATCACTTAAGATTGAGTGTTCATTGTTGGCCTCAGTAATCGCCGCCATTTCATGCAAACGATTGATGGATTCATCGGAGCAAGAGAAGGCTCCAATTTTCTGATTGTCGCTATGGAGGTGAAGCCCGGTGAGCGAAAGAAGTTCAACTTGGCCTTCAAGAGTGACTTCAACATAGCGAAATCCGTGATAAGTGAAGCGCGGATGGTACGTTTCCACGCCATCCCCTTTCAGGATATAGATATCGGTAGCCGCGGCGCTGCGCAGATTTGTTTGATCGATGCGGCCATCCCCTTTCAAGGTTTCGGCATGGCGAAGTATCACGCGGGACCCCCGCTCTCCTTTAACCCTGATTTCGCAAAAACCTGCAATGTTTTGCCGAATGTCATAAACGGCATCGTCCGAAGAAAAACGCTGAAGCAAAACCGCCGGATAGCGGCCCAATATCCGGATGGGATCCAGCCGCTCAGGCACGAGTTTTCCAGCAACGGGTTGGCACAAGATGCTCCCGAACCATTGCCAGTTGTAGCCCTCTTTCAACGAAGGTGATGAGAAACCGCCCGGGTATTTATCTTCGATTCGGGCATCATAGGTTTCGCCTGAATATAGGCTATTAGCCGTGATCGGCGAAGGAGCGAACCACCATCCATAATTGCAATACGAATGGTATTCGACCTCACTGCCATCGGAGAAATCAAGATAAAGCTGGGCAAGCAATTTTCGGGCACCAAACCAACCATAGCCAAGCAAAACGCCGAAAACGTCGCCATTTCCTTTGAGATAGGGCGTGAGATCGTAAGTATCATAGAGAACCTTTTTATCATAAGCGCTGGTCCCAGGAGCCAAATAGGCATCGCCGATTTTGATGCCATTCACGTAGACTTCGTGGTAGCCGAGCCCGGCAATATATGCCCGGGCGCGAATCACCTTTTTTCCGGCAAAGTCATCGAGGGTTTTTCGGATGGCTAAGGCCCCGCCATTCCAGCTATTTCCGACCCCAATCCATTCTCCCTTCCATTCGGAGGGGGCTAAGGTCGTTTCAAAAGAAGAGATCAATTGGCTAAAGGTGCCTTTTTCGCCCCGCACCTCGAGCTGCGCATAGTAACGGGTTCGGGGCGAAAGGGCCTTGCCTGAATAGGAAAGAGAGGAAAGGAACCGCCGGCGGAGAGAGACATCCCAAACATCGGGGCGTCCCTCTTCGAGAAGCGCTCGCGAACTCGCCAAAGAAAGAT
>JBAYEZ010000182.1:0-2841 GCA_041667485.1 Bacilli bacterium | reverse complement strand
CTTTGAAGAAAGGCGGGCGGGGAACCAGACGAAAAGAACCTCCGAACAAGAGGCCCGAAAGAGAACTGTTTTTCTTCGGCGGAAGACAGTTTCTTAGTTTCGTAAATCGGTTCAGACACAGGGTCGATCTCAAGCTTTTTGAGAGTGGGAAATCCACTTCCGGCCCAGATGACGATCGAACGGGATTGGGCACCCCGAAGTTTCGGGAGTTGAGCCACCGCAAACTCGGAAAAAGGATGGTGATAGCCGAGATCGGAAGAGTGACGAGAATCTCGTCGAGACGGAGCCGCGGATGATAACCCCCGAAGGAATGGGCCCTCTTTCTGTCCGAAAGCAGAAAGCACGTACATTTCCTGAGTATCTTCTTTGTCAAAGCAAATCTCATAAAGGACGTTGCCATCGATGCCCTTATTAGAACGACAGTCCTAAGGGATTGCCCCGTTTTTCGCCAGCCCCGCTTTTCTGCATCACCTGACCTGAAGCGGCGGGTTTTCGCGGTACGATAGGTTAAAATCCTTGCCAATCCCGCCTCGCTTCTCAAATAGACGATCATCGCCTTCGAAACTCCGGTCATGTAGCCCTGGTCCCAATATCCCTCGCCTAACTCATAAGCAATCTCAATCGCGGAGGGGCGATAGGCGAAAAACCGGGCGCTGATCATTTCTCCTTTTTGAAGGACGATCGCTTAACCATCGCGGGCTTTCCTTTCGTAAGCTCCGAGCCAAAATGGCGTGAGCATGTCAGTTTTTTCTTTCAGGCCTTCGAACGATCCCATCGTCGAGAAATTGGCCTATTTCCCAACCGCGCATTAGCTCCAACGCTTCCAACAGGCCGACTCGAGATCGGCGAGAACAAAACGACGGAAAAAACCCGCTCCGTCGTCAAAGGAAGGGCAACCCGTTGTTGCATAGAAAAAGGAAACGTGGTTTGAATAGTGGGATTTAAAGAAGGAAAAATCTATACTATTACCCGTAAACGGAGGTTTGTTTTTATGGCAGATCCAGCAAAGCAGAAGACATTCTCGATGGTCGCGGCGATTTGTTCGTTCGTGATTGGGGCGTTCGCTCTCGTCGGCGCAATCTATGAAATCACCCAGGGCCTTCAATCCTTTTTCGGCTCAGCGGACCATCATTTCGCGATCGGCATCATCGATCTCTTTAAGATGGTTTTCTATCTCGGAATCGCGTTCGTTGGCATCTTTCTTGGACTGAGGCTCCTCGCAAAGAGCAAACTTCCCGCTTCGACCAATCCGACCTTCAGCACCTGGTTCATCCTCATGGCGGGCCTCGTCGAGATTGGCGTGACTTTGAATTTCGTCGGGGGCTTGATCGGGGGCGAAGTCAACGTCTACTGGATCTCGCGCCTCATCGTCAAGAGTTTCTTCCTTATTGGCGCGATAGTCATGATGCTCCTCAGCAAGGACAAAGAGGGTTTAACTTCGTCGATTTTCTTCTTCATCGGCGTGGGCTGCTTCCTCTTTGCCAGCGGTTACACCCATAACGGCGTAAACTGGTTTGGCGCGCTTTCGGGCACCGCTTATCTCGGCTTCGAAGTGATGGCGGTCTTAGCCCGCGTCCTCGAAGACCATATGGGGAAATAAGCGTCTTCATTCAAAAAAACGCTTGAAACCCCTCTGGATGGGAAACAAAGGGGCTTTTTTGACGATAAAAGACGCGGATATTGCATCGCGTCTATCGTTTCGATTATCGGAATAAGAGGGTCTCCGTCTTTGTATGGAACTCGTGAAGGCGCCTTGCTCAGCAATCGGCAATCGGCTTGCTTTCGAGGTGCCCTTGGCAGGGAAAATCTCCCCCGAAAAACGTCGATAAAATGGCAAAAAGAGAAATGGATGAAAGAGATTTCATTACTTATTTGGGGACGGGTGTGTTATGCTTGCGTGCCTCAAAAAATGAAAATCAACGAAATCACCCTCCCATCCGAAGTCGAAAAAGCCCTCGGCGAGATGGGCTATCAGGACTTCACCGCCATTCAAGAAATGACGCTGCCGACGCTATTAGCCGGACAGGACGTTTTAGGCGAAGCTCCGACGGGGACGGGCAAAACCGCCGCCTATGCTTTGCCGATGATTTCCTCGATCGACCAAAAAAGCTCGAAAGTCCAAGGTCTCGTGATCTGCCCCACCCGCGAACTGGCGGTCCAGGTAATCCAAGAACTCGCGAAATTTTCCAAATATCTCCCTTTGATCCGTTACGCGGCCATTTATGGCGGGCAAAAAGTCTCGACCCAGCTCCGCGAACTCAAAGCCAATCCGCAGATCATCGTCGCGACCCCAGGCCGCCTCAATGACCTCTTGGAACGGAAATCGCTGACGTTGGCCGCTGTCCACTACCTCGTCCTCGATGAATGCGACGAGATGCTGGAAATGGGTTTCATCAAAGATGTCGACAAGATCATCAAACAGGTGACTTTGCCCCACCAAACCTGCCTATTCTCGGCCACGATCTCCAACGAGATCAAAAACGTGGCGGAACGCTACCTCAAGAAAGATGCCTTCCGCGTCCAGATCAAGCGGACCCTCACCCAAGAGAATCAGATCGCTCAGAAGTATGTCCTCGTTGGCGAGAGAGAAAAGACCGAGGCCATCGTCTCGCTTCTCACTGCCCTCAGCTTCACCCGGGCTTTCGTCTTCTGCCGGACCAAGCACAAAGTCAAACAACTTGAGAAAATCTTGCAAAAGAACACGAGTCACGCCATCACTTCGCTTCAAGGCAACTTGAGCCAAAATAAGCGCGACAAGGCGATGAAAGACTTCCGCAACTACGACGCCGACGTGATGGTGGCCACCGATATCGCCGCCCGCGGAATCGATGTGAACGACGT
>JBAYEZ010000181.1:0-2877 GCA_041667485.1 Bacilli bacterium | reverse complement strand
CCGCCGCGTTCTGCGGACGCTTCTCTTCGCATTTCTTCGCAGTGCAGGGCATGATCGAAACCACGAAGACGTTCTTCGGATCAAGGTTGTGCTTGCTCGCAAAATAACTCTTGGTGATCGCGCCTTGCATTTCGTGAGGCGACTTGCAGGTAGAGACGTGCGGGATCAAATCGCTATAGAAGTATTCCATGTAATTGATCCAGCCAGGCGAACACGAGGTGATCTGCGGAAGCGGGGCATTCTTCTTCACGATGCGATTGACGAGTTCTTGGCTCTCTTCGGCGATGGTGAGATCGGCGCCAAAGTTGACGTCGAAAACCCGGGCAAAGCCCAAGCGGTGCAAAGCGGCCACCATCTTGCCTTCGCCATTCTCTTCGCCAGGCATCTTGCCAAATTCTTCGGCGATTGCGGCCCGAACCGCCGGAGCGGTCTGGACGATCACGTATTTGCCTTCGGCCATCGCCTCATCGACGAGAGCGATCTCGCGATGTTCGCTTAAGGCGCCGGTCGGGCATACTTCGATGCATTGGCCGCACTGTAAGCACGGCACTTCGGCGAAACTGCGGTTATTGGCTGGCGCCACAATGGTCTGGAAGCCGCGCTTCTCAAAGCCAAGGATGCCGATGCCCTGAGCGCTCTTGCATTTTTCAATGCAGCGGCCGCAGAGGATGCACTTCGAGGTATCGCGGACGAGGCCCGGGGCCAGCATATCGATGGTGGTCGGGGTAATTTCGCCCATGTATTTGCCGCTTTCCGCTCCGGTCACATTGGCGACGTGGAGCAGTTCGCACTGACCATTTTTGACACAAGTCTGGCAATCTTTCGAGTGGTTGGAGAGCAAGAGTTCAACACTGGCTTTGCGGGCTTGGACCGCCATCGGCGAGGAGATGAAGATCTCGAAGCCTTTTTCGGCGGGAACGTCGCTGACTGGATAAACGCACGAGGCAAAGAGCTTGCCTCCGCGCGCGGTCCGAATTTCAACGAGGCAAACCCGGCAGCTCGCTAACGAGCACTGGCCATGGTTGTAGTAACAAAGAGACGGAATCTGATAGCCATTGATCCGCGCGGCTTCAAGAATAGTGAGGTTCTTGTCGACGCTATAGACGCGGCCTTCGATTTTGATATTGACTTGATCCATGTTTTTCTCCTTTAGCGTTTCGAAATCGCATGGAAGGGGCAGCCCGCCATGCAGGTGCCGCACTTGATGCACTTCGCCTGATTGATGACATAGGGTTCTTTGCCAGGAACGCCGCTGATGCAAGATACCGGGCAATTGCGGGCACACTTCGAGCACTTCTTGCAAAGGCTCGGATCGATCCAGTATTGCATCAGTTTCTTGCAGACGTGAGCCGGGCACTTCTTGTCGACGACGTGAGCATGATATTCCTCAGGGAATTTCTTCATCGTTGAAAGAATCGGGTTAGCCGCTGTCTGGCCTAAGGCGCAGAGAGAGCCGCCTTTGATGACGGTCGCAAGCGCCCTCATGTCTTTGAGCGTCTGCTCGGTGCCGTTGCCGTTGGTGACTTTGGTCAGCATCTCAAGCAAGCGCTTGGTTCCAATCCGGCAAGGCGAGCACTTGCCGCAGGATTCAGAGCAAATGAAATCCATATAGAAGTGGGCGACATCGACCATGCAGTTATCTTCATCCATGACGATGGCGCCACCGCTGCCCATCATCGAACCGCGGGCGATCAAGGTATCGTAATCGATTGGGGTATCGAGGTCTTCGTCGGTTAAACAACCGCCAGAAGGGCCACCGGTCTGAATGGCCTTGAATTTCTTGCCATTCGGAATGCCGCCGCCAATATCGAAAATGAGTGTCCGTAAAGTCGTGCCCATCGGAACTTCGACGAGGCCGACGTTGTTGATCTTGCCACCGAGGGCAAAGACCTTGGTGCCTTTGCTGCCTTGGGTGCCGACTTTGGCGTATTCGGAAGCGCCAACGCGAATGATATAAGGAATCTGGGCGAGTGTTTCGACGTTATTGACGCAAGTCGGCTTGCCCCAGAGGCCTTTGATGGCCGGGAAGGGCGGACGCGGACGGGGCATGCCCCGCTTGCCTTCGATCGAGTTGAGAAGAGCGGTCTCTTCGCCGCAAACGAATGCGCCGGCGCCTTCGCGGAGGTGAACGTCAAAGGAGAAGTCCGTTCCTAGGATGTGATCGCCAAGCAAACCGACTTTTCGCATATCCTCCATCGCTCGGAGCAAACGCTCAACGGCGACTGGATATTCGGCCCGGACGTAGAAATAGCCTTGGCTCGCGCCGAAAGCGTAGCCAGCGATCATCATGCCTTCGATGACCTCAAAGGGGTTGCCCTCGAGAATCGAGCGATCCATGAAAGCGCCGGGGTCGCCCTCGTCGCCATTGCAGACGATATATTTCTGATCAGCGACCTGATTGGCGGCAAATTGCCATTTCTTGCCCGTCGGGAAACCAGCGCCCCCCCGGCCGCGGATCCCCGAGGCCAGCACTTCGTCAATCACCTGCTGCGGCTTCATTTCGGTCAAGACCTTTTTGAGGGCCTTGAAGCCATCGTAGCCCAAACTCTCTTCGAGGAAGTCCGGATTGATGAGGGAGCAGCCGTGAAGCGAGATGCGTTTTTGTTTCTTGTAGAAGTTGATGTCATCCTGCCGCACCACTTTCTCGTGGGTGACGGGATCGACATAGAGCAAATCTTCGCAGACCTTTCCGCCGATGAGATCGTCATCGACGATGTGGGAGACATCCGCGACTTTCACCTTGTGATAAAGCGTGTCTTCCGGGAAGATCTTGATGAAAGGGCCTTGGCTGCAGAAGCCAAAGCAGCCGACATGGTTGATCGAAACTTTCTTCTCGAGGCCCTTTTCTTTGATTTGCTTTTCGAATTCTTTGAGGAT
>JBAYEZ010000180.1:0-2896 GCA_041667485.1 Bacilli bacterium | reverse complement strand
TTTTGATATTGCGAGCCAAGTGACCTCGATTGCTAGTTGGGTCTTTATATGGGATGCGGTCGATAAGCAAGCGTTTGAGCGGCGCGATTTGAAGAAGGAATCGCTCCGTTGGGCTCAGCTTTGCGGTGCCGAAATCAATTTTGTGACGCCGCAAGAGAAGGGCAAAGCGGGAGAGCAAAAGTGATTATCACGGTCGTCTGCGATGTTTTGGGCGCGCTCAACAATGGCACGACCATCGTAGCCCTCGATTTGATCAAGGCGATGCAAGCCCGGGGTCATGAAGTCCGAATCGTCTGCCCCGACGCCTCGAAAAAAGACCTCGAATGCTACTATGTCGTCCCTTCCTTGAATTTCGGTCCGTTCCAGCGCATCGTCGACGCCAATGGTGTTTGCCTCGCCAAACCGGATGCCAACACGGTGACCAAAGCCATCGAGGATGCCGACATCGTCCACATTATGATGCCTTTCACTTTGGGCCGGCGTGCGCTGAAGATAGCCCGGCGGCTCAATAAACCCGTCACCGCGGGTTTCCACGTCCAAGCCCAAAATGTCACCGCCCATCTCCTTTGGTGGATTCACGATCCTCTCATCAACCGAATGGTCTACTGGAATTTCTACAATCATTTTTATCGTTATGTCGACGCCATCCATTACCCGAGTGCTTTTATCAAGGCTCTCTTTGAGAAAGAAACTGGGAAAAAGCCGACGGGTTACGTTATTTCCAATGGCATTAAAGCGGAGATTCATCATGATCTGACCGCGATTCGCGATCCGAAATACCACGGTAAATTCGTCATCGTCTGTGTCGGCCGGCTTTCGAAGGAGAAGAAGCAGATGCTGCTGGTGAAGGCCATTTCGTTGAGCCAGCACGAAAAAGAAATCCAACTCGTCCTCTGCGGCGAAGGCCCGCGCGAGAAGCAGATTCTCTCTTATGCCAAAAAGCGCCTCAGCAATCAACCTGAGGTTCTCTTTCTCGCTCATCCTGAACTCAATGCGCTCCTCAATACCTGCGATCTCTATGGCCACGCTTCGGCCGTCGATATCGAGTCGATGAGCTTGCTCGAAGCCGAAACCTGCGGGGCCATCCCGCTTATCAACGCTGCCAAAACATCGGCGATGAGCGGCTTTTCACTCGATGAACATTGCGTCTTTGCAGCCAATTCCGCCAAGGCGATGGCCGCGCGGATCGATTATTTCTATGAGCATCCGGAAATTCATCAAGCTCTTTCGGCGCGTTACGTCGACTATGCCAAGCGATTCGAATACAATAAAGTGATGGACGAAATGGAAGCGATGTTTCGAAAAGTCATCGCTGATCATCCCAAGAAAAAGCGAAGTGAAACCTGATGGCTCGGCGAGGAAAAATCGTATACTATGACGACCTTCTCAACGATGAGTTTTCGGGCACTCATATCAAGCGGAAACCATTAGGGAATCATTTTAAATATATCCACAGGAACTGGCTCTGGAAGTTCTTTTCTTATTTCTTTTATTATTGTTTGGCCCTGCCGATTCTTTGGCTGGTCAGCAAACTGGGCTGGGGCGTCAAAGTTGTGGGGCGGAAGCAACTCAAGAAACTGCGGCTCCATGGCTATTTCATCTATTGCAACCACACCCAGATCGGCGATGGCTTCTTTCCTCAATGTTTTGTGAGCGGCCTCCGGCGGAACTACATCATCTCCAACGATGATTCGGTCTCGCTGTTTGGTCTTCGGAACTTCGTGATGATGCTTGGCAATCTTCCGCTTCCTGACTCGCCTGAGCACACCCAGATCTTCATCGACGCGATTGAATACCACTATAAACGGGGTTGCGCGATTACCATCTTCCCCGAGGCTCACATCTGGCCCTATTCGACCCGAATCCGACCCTTTGGCCCTCAGTCTTTCGTCTATCCAGCCTCCCTTTTGGCTCCAGTCATCGCCACTTGCGTGACCTATGAGGAACGGAAGCTGTTCCGTTTCTTGCCGCCCCGTGTTGTCATGCATATTTCTTCGCCGATTTATCCCAATCCGGATTTGGCTCTCCCCGAACGGAGCGCCGAGCTTCAGAAAGCCGTCTACCGTTACATGGTCGACACGGCATCAAGCCTCGAAAATGTTGAATATGTTGAGTATCGGCCGCGCAATAAGAAAAACTCGTAAAGGGAAACAAAAACGGGGATTCCCTTTTCGTCGAATAAGGTAGAATATATATCCATGCAAAATTTTTATCTGACGTTGGAGATCATCAACTATGTTTGTTGTGGCGTTTCCTCGCTAGGTTTTGTTGTTCAATTAATCTATATTTTTTTCATTTGGCTGCCGCCCAAGCATCTTAAAGAAGCGAAGACCTATCATAAAATTGCGGTGGTCATTGCCGCCCGCGATGAAAGCGAGGTCATCGGATCGACGGTCGAAAGCCTGCTCCAAGGCCAAAGCTATCCCAAAGACAAATATGATGTTTTCGTTTGCGCAGACAATTGCGCGGATGACACGGAAGAAGCGGCAAAAAAAGCCGGGGCGATCACCTACGTCCATTGTGACGAAGACCCAAGCCATCATTGTGTCGCCTATCCGCTTCGCTATTTGATGAACAAAGTCCTTGCGGATTATCCAGGGGTTTATGAGGCCTTCATCCGTTTCGATGCCGACAACCACGCCTGCCCCGATTATCTTAAGCGCATGAACGATGCCTTCGACCTTGGCTACGACATCGCCCGCCCCTTCGAAGCCTCGACCAACCCGACTCAAAACAATTGGGCCAAAGTCAGCGCGATCTATTACATCCGCGATTGTCGGATCGCCAGCAATTTCCGCGAACGCTGCCACATGGACAGCATGCTGACGGGCGCCGGGATGATGGTTTCGACCAAGATTATCGAAGAATGTGGGGGCTGGGACGCTTTCTCGATGAT
>JBAYEZ010000179.1:0-2898 GCA_041667485.1 Bacilli bacterium | reverse complement strand
TTAAGAATGTTATTCCAAAGGCAGAGGGGGGATCGGCCATTAAAAAGCCGTCCCGCATTAGGCGGAACGGCTATAAATCCTCGAAGAAGGATTATTTGACGGAGGCTTGGTAGATCGCGTCGATCGAAGCACCGATCTTCTGATTGAATTCTTCGTCGCTCATTTGAGCGGTGAGGCCTTCAGAGAGAGCGCGGCTGAACGAGGCGATGACACCCGGGTTGCGGGCGAGGATGACGTTGGCTTCGTCTTGGCTGTAGCCACCCGAGAGGGCGACGACGCGAACGCAGCAGGGGAGCTTCTCAAGATCGCTATAGAAACCATCGATGTTCGGGAGCGAGAGCTTGAAGATGACCTTCTCGCTTGGCTTGAGTTTCTTCGCTTCTTCGATGAGGGCGGCTTTGAGGATCGCTTCGGCTTCTTTCTTGTCGGCAATGTGGATGTCGACTTCCGGTTCAATGATTGGGACAAGGCCATTGCTGATCATGATTTTGGCCCACTCATATTGCTGCTTGACGACGGCTTTGATGCCTTTTTCGTTAGCGGCAAGGATGACGCTGCGTTCCTTGGTGCCGAAGATGTGATAACCGATCGCTTCTTTGCAAAGGGCATCGAGACCCGGGAACGGCTTCATCAAACGGACGCCGTCTTTTTCGTCCTGTAAGCCGAGGTCGACTTTGAGGAACGGAACGACGTGCTTGACGTCCCAAAGGTAATCCGCGGTGAATTTCCCGTCGATTTTGCTCTCCATCGTTTTCTTGAAGAGAATGGCGCCAATAACTTTGCCCGAGGCGAATTCCGGAGCATTGATGATCCGGGCGCGCATCTCGTGGACAAGGGCGAACATTTCGTCTTCGGTCTTATAGGCGGTTTCCGGCACGCCATAAAGTGCCAAGGCTTTCGGAGTCGAACCACCCGACTGATCCAAAGCGGCGATAAAACCCTTGCCGCTATGCATCTTCTCTAATTGAGTTGCGTTCATATGTATATAAAGTATATTTCCTTTCGAGATGTATTTTATCGCACTCGGAGCTTAAACGGTATATTTTGCTGGATTTATCGTTTGAGCGACTCTTTTTCGGCGACGGGACGTTTTCTTTTTTCCGCACCGGGGCCAATTTCCTTTAGAATAAAACTCAAGGGAGCGAAAATGGGGAATCACGAAGGGGTTTCGTCGGCGCTGAAGAAGGGCCTCCGTGGCACGCTTTTTTCCTTGCTTGCGTTTTTTCTTAGTTCTTTTGGTGTCATCATCTGCGTGATTATGAACAATGGCTTCGGCTCTTACGTATTCGAATATGAGCCCGCCACGAGCGGCGTCTACGATGCCTCCAAAGCCAAAATCCCCGAGGCGAGTGGCACCTTTTCTTATCTTTATCTCAATGGCGAGTGGGAGTTTTTCCATGACCGTTGGATCGTCAGTGACAATGACACGGGAAAAAACGATGGTTACATTAACCTTGGCGATAGTTGGAGCAAACTCGGCTACGCTAAGGAAGGTTACGCCTCTTACCGTCTTCACATCATCAACTTGACGCCGGGCTTAGTTCTTAAAGTGGAGGAGGTCCCTTTCTTTGAGGCCTGTGCCTTCTATATCGATGGTGTCTTTTCCGGGGCTTATGGCTTTCCCGGCAAGAGTCCGGAAACTTCAAAACTCGTCGGCCGTTTCCGCGATTCTCGCCTCATCGATGTGCCAGCGAATGGTGAACTCACCTTTGTGATGGAGATGGGCTATAGTTACTTCGGCGGGATGGGAAATCGGCCCGACTTCAACGTTGCGGCTAAGCCCGAAGATTTTGCCAATCACTTCTCCGATCCTGGCTTGAAGTTCTTCGCCGCGCTCACTTTGGTGGGGCTTGTCGTTATCGCGGTCATCCTCAGCGTTGCCGGCACTATTCTCGTGATGGGTCATGGTCAAAAACTCGACCCCTCCATTTTCTTTTTTCTTCTTTGTCTCTTTTTGGTTTTCGCCTTTTCTTATGATGGTTTTGCTTTGCTCGAGACCAACGCGCTTTCACCGATAAAACGTGTGATGGATGTGATGTTTGTTTTTACTTTGGTGCCCGTTGGCGTCGCCTTCCTCGTTATGCTCTCTCGCTCGAAGCTCATCAATCTTGATAGCGCGAAGCGGGGCCATTGGGCCTATTGGGGTTACACCGCTCTTTCAAGCGCTCTTTGCTTAGCGACTGTTCTGACTCTTGGCTATGACGTCAGCGTCTATCTTTGGGCGGCCGCGCTCTTTTTGCTCTTTCCTGGCATCGTCCTTGCCATCAAGGGCTGCATCGAAAAAAAGAAGGGGGCTTGGGCGCCCTTGGTTTTGTTCTCCCTCATGATCGATTTTGAAATTACCCAGTTCCTCGACATCGAAGAGTTCTTGCTCTGGAAGACCCTCAACGTCCCCTCGATCGCGGTAATTAGTTTCGCCATCGTTGGCTTCGTCATCTTCATCAGCCGGACCAAGCAAATCCTTAAAGAAAGTGCTGAAAAGGAAGAGAAAGCTAAGCGCTACGAAGTAGCGAAACAGCAGGCGTTGCGCGGGCAAATCAAACCGCACTTCATCTTTAACTGCCTCTCCGCCATCGAAAACACCTATCACTATTCGGAAGAGGAAGGGGATCGGGCGATGGCTTTATTTGCTGAGCACCTTCGGAGCGACGTCGACTCGATGGATTTGCCATTGATCCCTTTTGAGGAAGAGATTGCGAACGTCAACCATTATCTTGAGCTTGAGAATTTGCGGCTTGAGAAGAAGTTCGTCCTCCTTTATGACATCGACGTCACCGATTTCAAGGTGCCGCCGCTCTCGCTTCAGCCCCTCATCGAAAACGCGATTAAGTATTCGAAAACCAACGAGAAAGCAGACGGCTTTATTTCGCTCGGAAGCCATTTGACTTCTTCGGGCGA
>JBAYEZ010000178.1:0-2906 GCA_041667485.1 Bacilli bacterium | reverse complement strand
TGGCATCTTCTCCGTTTAATTCATCTTCTTTCGGAGCGGGGAGATAGACGAGATAAGCAACAAGCATCGCGAAGAGCGTGCCGAAGAAAGCGCCGAAAGCGACATCGCTTACGAAGTGATGGCCATCGCTGACCCGGGCAGCGGAGACGAGGATGGTCCAGATAAGGGAGCCCACGATGAGCCAAGTCGTTTTGTTTTTAAGTTTCGGATTGAGTTTGGCTAAAAGAACGCCCAAAACGGTGAAACCTGCAAGAGCGGCATGGCCACTAGGCCAACTCTCAAAGTCGGCGTCTTGATATGCGGTGGGGTTAGCGGCGGCAAAGTTCTCTTTGACCGAGGCGTCGAAGTCCCACCAATTACGGAAATAGGTCTGCGGATTGCTTTGTTCTTCAATCCAATAGAAACGGGGCCGAAGCCCGGCTTTCTTTAGAAGATAGACGAGAACGATGACGGTGGCGGCCGCAAAAAGAAAAGTAATGCCCGCTTGGTAGGCTTCGTTTTTGTCGGCATGGCGGGCCAAGAAATAGAAGCCGATATCGCCCACGCCAACCGCCAAGACGCCAGTCAAAGCGGCCAAGTACTTGTTGGCGATCGCGTCGTTGAGAGTCTCGTAACCATAGAGAGCGCCTGCCAAAATCGGGAAAATGCAAGCGCAGATGATGGCGAGGATCCTCGAATCTTTCGGGCCCGCACCCTTCCAGTTGATGAAGAAGAGAACGCCCGTCGCGCCAAAAAGAACGTAGGCGGGATAGGGACCGATATAGGCAAAGAGGGCACCGAACGCGTTATCGGGATGATAGACGGCATTGGCAATCGACCAATCAGCGCAGGAGCCGATGATGATGAAAGTCAGGGCGACGAGCAAAAGGATAGCGGCTTCGTAGAAGCGGATTCCGGCAAATTCCTCGTTCAGTTTGGCCCAAATTTTCTTCATTTCGCCTATAAGTCTATCAACAAAAATGGTTCCGTCAAAGATAATCGAGGATGTTCTTTTCGCGCCCACGCGTTAAGTGTTATGATGTTGCCATGAAAAAAGATCCGGAATTGATCGCTCTGCATTCGCATGCGACGAATAACGAAATCGAAATCCTCAAGAGCACTACCTGCTCTTGCTTTTTTTGCCGCCAGACCTATAGCGCCCGCCTCGTGAATGACTGGGTGAGCGATGGGCGCGGCGTTAGCGCCATCTGCCCGGAATGCGGGATGGATGCGGTGATTGGGGACGCTTGTGGTCTGCCGTTAACGAAAGCGACGCTCAAAGAACTGAATCTTGCCTACTACGGCGAAGATTACATGGAAAAGAATCCGACGGCGGCGAAGAAGTACGTCCAGCGTTACAAGGAAGGCAAGATCACCCATAACGCGGCGAATGAGGCCCTCTATGTCCAATATCTTTATTCTTTGGCTTCCCGCGGCGATAGCGAAGCAGCGTTTGCTCTCGCGAGCCTCTATGAATATGGGAGCGAATTCACGCCGGCCGATCCGAAAGTGGCCTTTTCGTATTACGGCATGAGTTGCCTCGCCAAAGACGGCGAAGCCTTGACCCACCTTGGCATGCTCTCCGAAAGTGGCCTTCTAGGTAAAAAAGACGAACAAGGCGCCTATCAGTGCTACGCCAAAGCGATGGCGATGGGCTCGCTCGAAGGTTTGATCCGTTTCTGCGATTGCTATCGGAAAGGCATCTTCGTCTTGCCTGATCCTACCTTCGCTTTCGAATGCCTCAATGGCATCTGGGACGAATCGTATCGTCGCTTCAGCCTTTCCACGGGCAAAGACATCAATATTTTCCCTGACATCTCTTATCGGCTTGGCTTGATGTTCATGGATGGGGCGGGGACGGGCAAAGATTTAATTTTGGCTCTCCGCTTCCTTCTTTATGCCGAGTTCGGCTACAATCTGATGAAGAGTCAAAATCTCCTTCGCAAAGACCTTACCGTCGAATTGCAGGATGACGAAGAACGGATCGAAAGTTTAGCCAAAACGTTTAAACTGAAAAAACAGGATCCGGTTTTTGATAACGACACCTTCGCCGATTCTTTAGAGGACGATGGGAGCGGTCTCATCAGTCTTCAATCCTATAATTTTGCGCCCGGAACTTTCGATAAAGGGCAGGGGCTCTTCGATTTCGATTTAAGCTACAGTTTCCCGCCTCTTCTCGTCGATTGCGGCAATCTTTTTTGCGGATTCGTGCCCGGCACGATTCATTGGTCTTTTACTGACGTGGCCGAAGCCAAGTATGGCAAGGAAGGTCTCTTCAACAAGATCGATGGCGATCCGAGCGAAGGCTGGCAGTTCCTCTTAAATGGCGATGGCGAGGACAAGACGGTTGTCAATCTGGTGTTCACAAGGCCGACGAAACGGGTGAATCACCCCGAAAAAGCGGTTAAAGGGAAGGCCTAATCTCGTGGAAGAGAAAAAAGCCCTAACCCCGCTCAAAAAATACGCGGGCAAGGTTGTTTTGGCCCCTTTCCTCAAGCTCTTTGAGGTCGGTGCGGAACTCCTTTCTCCGTTTTTGGTTCGCTTCATCATCGACGATGGCATCGCCAAAGGGGATTTGAACAAAGCTCTCCTCCTTTCGGGAATCATGTTCGGCCTTTCGATTCTTGGCTTTGGCGTCACGATGATCGCTCAATACCTGGCCGCTCGGGTTTCGGCTGACTATGGCCACGATCTCCGCGAAGTTGCCTACGCTCAAATGACTTCTCTCAGCGAAAAACAGCTCAACGCCTTTGGCAAAGGCAAGATCTTGACCTTGCTCAGCAACGATTCGTTCTCCCTCCAAAGCGGTGTGATGATGTTCATGCGTCTCTTTCTTCGCCCACCCTTCCTTTTGATTGGTTCTTGCATCCTTTCGTTTATCGTCGATGTCCGGGCTGGCTTTATTTTCTTAGGGGCGATTGCGCTCA
>JBAYEZ010000177.1:0-2910 GCA_041667485.1 Bacilli bacterium | reverse complement strand
GAAAATGGCTATTTCTTTAATCTTTATATGTGCAATAACCCCCTTTGCGGATGGTTTGGAAGAGAGAAACCGAAGGATGATTTGTGCCCGTTTTGTGGGCAGCCCATCACGGAAGAAAACACCAGGGAAATGATTAAGCCCTGGGGCTTTGCTCCTGTTAACGGAAAGGACATCCCAGAAAGCGAAGCTATTTCAGATATGACTTATTCTGGGGATCCGTGCTATTCCGCCACCCCCTCTGGCGATTTGTCTTCAACAAAGTACAAAAATATCAAGGTCGCGAATGCCGAAGATCAGGAAATCATCGTTCTTAACAAAGGCCATGATGACGAAGGTTTTGATGTTTGCACGAAGTGCGGCGCCGCTCAACCTCATAGTGATAAAACTTTGAGAGAGAACCTTATTGGCGCTCCTTATCTTCAAAGCGGAAGGCCGGCCCATTGCGACCACGCGAACGTTGATGAAGGCCTCTTTATCGGGACAAGTTTTCTCACCGATATGTTTTTCCTACAAATTGAGTTGGACAGCGAGAAGATTACGGACAACGATTTAATTTTGAAATCCGCTTCTCAGACTTTAGCTGAAGCCTTGAGGCTCTCTGCAAGCCGAATTCTTGATGTCGAATATAACGATATTTGCGTAGGGACACGCCTTAGAAAATCGAGGTCAAAGAGGTTTGCCGATGTTTATTTCTACGACAGCCTCTCTAGTGGCGCGGGTTATGCGACCCAGATAAAAGATAATTTGAGCGAAATATTTGATGATGCCATCACGACGTTAAAGACTCCTGGCGTTAGGGATTTGTGCAACTACTGGAATCAAAGGATTCAATATTTATTCAACAAAGAAATAGCATTGGACTTGTTGCTGTGGGCGATGGACGGGAAACTTCCGGATCCACTTTCGGAAGCGGAAATATCGGCCATTTGTACCCCGCTTTTATCGATTTTAGGCAGCGAAACAGATAAAAAGATTTCCGTCCATGATGGCGCTCTCTATGTGGATGGGAATAGGCATGGCATCGTTTCTGGAATCGCGAAGTGCGACGATGGTGATTTTAGCGATGTCGATATTGAATATTCGCTCCCCTCTGTTGTCGAAACCCTTATTTTTTAATTCTTTGAATCGTGTTTTTGAAAAATCAATAATCGATTTCCCTCGTTTAGGATTAAAAAAGGTTCCTTTCGTTGGTATACTTAATTAGGCGTTTTTATTAATCACCGATTCTCATGGAAAAACTCAATCAAAGCCTCTCTCTTTTTGGAGATGTTATTCCGCCAAATTTCTTTGGTATTCTTTCTGGAACAAACCAAGCTAGGAATTTTGTATTGCTTTGGGATTTGGATGATTTTTTTGGTGATTCGATAAACGGGGTTGAGAGAGATGAAATAATTCAGCATGTCGATGCCTTTATTTCAAGAAATAACATGCTGGATATCGGAGAAGATACGACAACTCAAACTGGCGGAAGTGAAAAAACCGTCTCTTCCACTTCTCGGATGAGGGCATCCTTGTTTGTCAAAGACCTGGTTGACCGTGGATGGCTGGAAGAAGAGCAAATCGGTTTTACTTCATTCGAGAGGCGAAGCGATAGTTTTGTCGCTGTTTTCGGCGCTCTTAAGGGGCTTGTTCTCGGCCAAGATACCCAAGACGAATATTCCACCGCGCTTTTGAATATCTACCAAATAGTGAGCGTTCACAACGCGAATGCGTATGTTGAGACGATCGAAAGCATCAAAAAGAACCGAGAAGACCTGGTCGCCGAACTGAAGTCCATAGACAGCAAGATCAAGAGATTCATTAACAAAGCACTCGGCGGGCCCGAGAAGGGCGACAAAGAGCTTTTGGACAACCTCGTAATTAAATACCGTTCGCAGCCATATTATCGAGCCCTAATTCATTTGAACGACAAAGAGAATCCATACAAATTCAGATTCGAAGTTTTAAAGGGGTTGGAAAGGTACGAAACCGTAGATTTGGAAGACATTGTCACGGCTTTTGTTAAAGCGAAGCGGGGGGACCTTTCCGGTGACGATTACCAAAAGGCGCGCGACGAATATCGGGAGTATGTTTTGGAGATCCTTCATGATACCGAACGAACCATAGATAATCTCGGAGAGCAAGTTGACTCAATTTCTCGCAGGAACGGGAGCTATATTTCCTCGACAAAAGAAATTTTGAACTTCCGCCTCAACCACGGGAAGAACATCAACGGCCTCATTGATTCTGTCCTTCGGCAAATAAAGACCGTCGATTCGGAAGAAAGATTCGATTACTCAAAAGCTTTCGAAGTGCCGTTCTTTCACCAAATCGACACGGATTCTCTCTACCGGTCCCGCAAAGTAGCCGCAAAAGCCCCGAAACAAATAAGCGTGACCAAAACCGCAGCGGACCCCGCTCTCATCGAGGAAGCGAAGAGACTGTCCGAATACCAAAGCAAGTTTACCAGAGAGGCCGTAGAAGCCTTCGTGATCGGAGCCATGGGCGACAAGCCGTCTATTAAAGCAAGCGAGATCAAGATCGAAGGCGTTGACGATGCTCTGAGGCTTTTAATGGTCCCCGTTTACGGCAACACGGAAGATTCCGTATATTCTGTCGCAAAACCAAGCGGCAACAGATTCGATGGTTTTATGTTCAATATGGATGATTTCGTTATCTCTCGGAAGGAGAAACAACTATGACAAAATCAGAAGCCCGAGATCGCTTTTTTACCGAGACAAAAGGGCTAAACGAAGACCAGCTCGAGGCGATTGCCGACGCCGCCAGTGCCCTTTTGGGGTCGACGTTCATCGTTCGGGGAATCAAATCGGACGCCACAGCCTTCTATACCCTAAGCAATTATTACACGGCGATCGAGGCTTATTTGGCTATGTGCGATGTCGAATTAGACAAAAGCCAAGATGTGTATTT
>JBAYEZ010000176.1:0-2924 GCA_041667485.1 Bacilli bacterium | reverse complement strand
GAGCAGCGAAACCACTACTTCAAACACCGAGCCAAGTTCTTCCTCTTCCGAGTCTTCTTCATCGGCGAGTGTTACTCCCGAAATTCAAACCCTAACGATGACGCCAGATGAATTCCCGACTTCAAGCAACGGCTATCCCGCCCCAGGGGAAGTTCTCTTCGGTGAGCAGTCATTCTATCTTGAAAACGTGATGAAAGGAACGGCCAACCCAACACAAAGCGACGGAACCGTTTTAAAAAAGGTCAATGTTGATACCATCCAAATGCAAGCCGATGGCGGCATTCTTGCCAATTCGACCGCCTTCTTGGTCCGTAGCGTCGTGATTACGATGCTCGATAAAACGAACGCCTATAACCTCGCCTACGCCCAGCCTTCCTTGTACTATGGCGACACGGCGAACCCCGCGGCCAATCTTGCGAAGGGGACTTACATTGCCGAAATGACCGCCGAGGGTTATAAGACCTTCGTCGGAACTTACGCTTTGGATAAGGCCTACTCCTACATTCGCTTCGTTAACGATGCTTCCTCAGTGGAAGACACGACGCGAGCAACGACGGCCCTTAGCATCACCTTCAATCCCATTGCTGCATAATATCCCAAGCAAATTCCTCATCAAACAAATTCTTCTTGCCTTTTATACCCTGTCCGATAGAATACCTTCCAGAAGCTTAGAAAAGGAAGAGTAAGCTGGCTTCCGTGCTCAGAGAATCCCCGGTCGTGGTGTAAAAGGGAAGACGGAAAAAAGCTGAACATGGCCTTGGAGCTTGACGGGTGATATGTAATCCGTCACGGGGAGTCCGTTAAAACCAGAAGTGTGATCGCACTTCATAAGGCTATTCTGGTGACAGAGTGGCGAAACAAGGTGGCAACACGGGAACAATGCCCGTCCTTCAAATCGAAGGACGGGTTTTTCTATCAAAAAGCCCTGTCCTAGAAAAGGAGCGGCATGGCTTTCTTAAGCATCGAACATCTCTCAAAAAGCTTCGGGAACACCCTTGTTTTAGATGATGTTTCATTAAACGTCGACAAAGGCGATATCTTCGGAATCCTCGGTCTTTCAGGCGCGGGGAAATCCACGTTGGTCCGCTGCATCAATGGCCTTGAAAGACCGAGTGCGGGACAAGTGGTGTATCAGGATAATGTAATCGCTTCCTCCCAGGTGGTCCCCGATGGCAAAACACGACAAAAAATCGCGATGATCTTCCAAGCGTTTGGTTTATTGGAGCAACGAAACGCCCTCGAAAACGTTCATCTTTCATTCGAACTTCTCCACGAGGATGACAAGGATCGTTCAAAGAGCCGTGAACTGCTCAAGAAAGTTGGTTTAGCCGATAAAGAAAAGAATTATCCTTCCGAACTCTCAGGCGGCCAGAAACAACGGGTCGCCATTGCCCGGGCCTTGGCCCTCAAACCCGATGTTCTCCTTTGCGACGAAGCGACATCGGCCCTCGATGTCGAAACGACCGATGAGATCCTCAAACTCATCAAGAACCTCAACGAAGATCTAGGTTTGACGGTGATTATCATTTCCCATCAGATGAGCGTGCTCGAAAATGTCTGCAATAAGGTCGCAATCCTCGACAAGGCCAAGATTGTCGAGCAAGGTCTCCTCTCCGATGTGTTCCTCAACCCGCAGACGACAATTGCCAAACGCCTTATCTATATGGGGCATGTGGCGACCAAACTCGACGATGACAACTATGTCCGCCTCCTCTTCAATGGCGATGTCGACAGTCCCTTAATCAGCAACATCGTTGAAGAGTGCTCCATCCTCGTCAGCGTCTACTTCGCCGACACCAAAGTAATCGAAGGCAAGATCTATGGGCAAATGATCATCAAACTGCCCTATTATCAAAAAGATATTGCCAAACTCGAAAAATATCTGACCCTCAAAAAGGTCGAATACAAGGAGGTGAGAAAAAATGAACTTAACTAGTTTGTGGACGGCCACCTACGAGACGCTCGGGATGACCCTCATCAGCGCATTCCTCGCCTATCTCGTTGGCGTTCCGTTGGGGATTTGCTTGAATATCACCAGCAAAAATGGCTTGCATCCCAACAAGCCCATCAACCTCATTCTGGGGATAATCGTCAACCTTCTCCGCAGCGTCCCCTGCATGCTGCTCATCATCGTGCTCCTTCCCCTCACCCGCGCCGTTGTCGGACGGGGAACCGGCTATTGGTACACGATGCTAATTCCCCTCTTCTTCGCGAGTTTCCCCTTCGTGGCGCGAATGGTTGAGCAATCGCTCGCCGAAGTTCCGCCCGGTGAGATTGAGGCCGTCAGAAGCATGGGGGCGAGCAATCGGGAAATCGTGTTCAAGGTTCTCCTTGCCGAAAGCAAGCCTTCGCTCATCGGCGGTTCCGCTGTCAGCGCAATCTCGATTCTCGGTTATACCTCCTTCGCCTACGATTTCGGTGCCGGAGGCCTCATCTCAAGCGCCTATGGTTTCTACAACAACCATACGAGCAATTACCTAAGCTACCCCAACGTGTGGGTCATCATCCTCGTCGTTGTTGTCTTGGTCCAACTTCTCCAAGAAGGCGGACTTCATCTTGCGCGAAAGACCGATAAAAGGAGGGTCATTTCATGAAAAAGTCAAAAGTTCTTATTCCGCTGTTCGCTCTTACGCTTCTTGTCTCTTGCGCCCAAGAAAACGCCTCTTCGAATGTCGTTAGCATCGCTTACAGCAGTTACTCAGGCGAAAGCAAAGGCGAAATCAGCGTCTGCGCCTCGGAGCTTCCCCACGCCAAGATTCTCAACGATTGTGTCGCTCGTCTCGTTGCCGAGGATGGCTACAGCCTCAAAGTGACGGTTTTGGATTGGACGATTCAAAATGACGCGGTCGCCCATGGCGAATACGACGCCAATTACTTTGAACACGTGCCTTATCTCAAACAATACAGCGGATCAACCCCGCTCT
>JBAYEZ010000175.1:0-2940 GCA_041667485.1 Bacilli bacterium | reverse complement strand
TCCCCCGTTGATCTTGGTCTTCAAGGCGCTCGACGCGTCCTTGTCGAATTCCTGCGTGACCTTGATGGTTGGGTTCGCCGCTTCAAATTCCTTGATCTTGGCGTCGATCCAATCGACGACTTCCGCCTTCCCGTTAAGGAAGGTAAGTTCGACGTTTCCCGTCGTCTTTTGGCAGCCCGTAAGGGCCCCTGTTGCCGCGAGGGCCAGCATCGCCAACCCCATCGTCATCTTTCTCATCTTCATTGCTTTTTGTGCTCCTTTCAAAGATGCAAAGACCGCAAGTCCTGGAAGGGCTTACACCTATAGGTTAGCATACTTATTTGCATTATGCAATAAACTTATATTCAATGATAAAGTGCTCGTGAAACGAGCAAAACGGAAAGACCCTTTATGAACGAGGACGGACCCAGACTCGATTTCACCAACACCACCCTATGCGCTTCATCGTTTGCCCGATTGATCCAGTTGTTGTTGATGACCTCCGTCATCTCTTTTTGGGTTTCATCGTAAACGTAGCCCAAATCGCCACCAATAATTACTCGTTCAGGCTCAATGAGCATGATCGCACCGATAAGTCCGTTAGCGAGATTGGTTGCCCATTCCCTCAGCACCGATCGAGTACCGATGGGATCTGAGGCCAGCAAAGATTTCAGCGTCTCGGGATTGAGTGTGGTAATCTCGGGGTGCTTCTCCTGAAGATGTTTGAAAATGAATTGTTCGTTCGTGTACATTTCGAGGCATCCTTTTTGGCCACAGTAGCAAGGTAATCCATCTTTTTGGAAAATCGTGTGACCGATCTCACCCGCCCCGCCAAAACTGCCCTTATATAGATTCTTATTGATAATAATGCCAGAGCCCGTTCCTTCGCCAATGGTAACAAGCAAAAAAGTATTGAGATCTTTCCCTTCCCCGTACCACTGTTCAGCGATGGTAGCGCAATTGACATCGTGCTCCACGAAAACGGGAATTTTGAGTTCGGCGCCAAATTCTTTCTCGAAATTGATATTGAACCAGCCGAGTAAACGAGAAGCTACCAGCTTTTCGGCATCTTTGCTCGTCAGGCCAGAGACCGCGAAGCCAATCCCTTTGATACTGCGATTTTTAGCATTGGCGATAACGATAAAGTCGAGAATCTTTTTCTTGATTAATGGCTTCACCTCCGCAAAAGAAGAACCCTTCGGGAAAGGCAGCCGTTCTTGCTCGATGGTATTGTCCAAGAAATCGGTCAAAGCGAAGATTGCGCTGTTAACTTCGATTTTTACACAAATATTGAAACCATAATCAGGATTAATCCCAATTTTTGCAGCCTTTCGCCCACCGGTAGATTTTGACGAACCAAGCATGCGGACAATCTTTTCCTCAAGAAGGTCATCGACGATTCGCTTGCTTGTCGAAACGTTGATGTCCAAAACAGAAGAAATCGTATTTCGATCAGTCACTTTGTCTTGGCGAATGAGCTGAATAACTTTATTCCGGTTCGTAGCTAAGTGATTTGTTTTTGTTTTTGAGGAGCTACTATTGTTTTCCATACGAAAATATCATACCAAAAACTGCTTTATTGTCCACTGCAAATAACAAAATAATCGATAAATTTTATCAAAACACAAAAAACATATTTTCAAAAGCGTTTCAGACGACGAAAAGCGATATTTAACGTCTTTCGGAAAAGGCTTTCCGCTAAGAGAGGCGTATTCATACGCACTTTGATACGACGCGCACATTAGATTCGAAAAGAGATCGGATAATCTCATCTCTTCCCGAGGGTGGGTTGCGGCGAAAGGGTTCTGGATTAAATCCCTGATAAGGGAAGCTACCTCAAAAAGGACTTTCTCCCGGTAAAAGAGAAGCGAAAGAATCGGCCCTCTTCTCTTTCGACACTCACGGATTTTCAAATCAGGATTCCGCATTCTTCCGGAAGCTGAGGACACTATGTTTTGCAACAATATCTTTCTTTTCGAGGTTTTTTCTCTGAAAGAAACGCCTTCCGAACGTCCGCTGAAAAGTGGCGGAGAAATGAAAAACAGAGACAAGGAGTACAAAAAAATTTTTTGTTATACCATATTCTCCGGATGGGCATTGTTTCGCTGAGAAGGGCCGGAGATAAAGAAAAGAGCTTGAGCCTCATGAAACACACAGAAGGTTCAGCGCGTAAACTGCTTGCCCTTTATGGTGAAACGAATGGACCGTTCCGGGAATGTGAGAAAATCGAGAACGACTGTTTTTTTCTTAAAAATCCAAAATAAGTTCTCGAGTTGATCTGCCAGCCCCTAAGTAGTTAGCCATCTGCACGCCCGTGGGTAACAATGAGATGGTCGTGGGCAAAGGAGGCTTCCCCCGCAGCAATCAGGAAAGGGCTAGGCACTTGAGAATCACAAAAGCAGGACTGGGACGCACTTTTTCTATGTTTCATTTCGGTATTGTTTCCGACGAAATCTTGATTCACTGGTTTCTTCGTTCGACTTGAGCAAACCTGTTTTTTGGCGATACAGATCATGAACTTAAGGAAAAACGGAATAAATCCCAAAAACTAAACTGAAAGATCCGTCCAAGATCTCCCTTTCATCATCGAAGTTGAAAACCAACAACCGACCCCGGCCGCGACGGAAAGCCGGCCTTGAAAAAACAGTCCAAAGGTTTAGTATGAAAATAAGTCGTAAGCGTCGGTCGGCGTATGGACTTATTGCCATTTTTCAGGTTGGCGAGTATTGGTTTCGCTTTTCTCATTGCTCGGCGCTTTCCGAAACGGCACTCCCCTCTTTCGGGCGATTCCTTTTCGCCGGCTTGGTTTTATGGCTGAGCCGCTTCATGGCGACGGAAAGAAACAGCAATGGGTAACGCAATCAAAAAAGTAGTCATCGTCGGAGGGAGCAACAGCGCTCATGTTTTGATTCCGCTTCTGGCGGAGCGAGGTTATGAGGTCAGTCTTCTGACCCGTCATCC
>JBAYEZ010000174.1:0-2972 GCA_041667485.1 Bacilli bacterium | reverse complement strand
TCAATGAGAGCAAGTGGGTGGTGGTCGATAGTGGCAACCGCCACGTGGCCAAGGTTAGCGCCAGCATGGTCAGCGATTTTGACAGCACTCAGAAATCTTTCGACAAGGATTTGACCGCCCACGTTATCTATGACAACGAAACTTTGCCGCTCGTCTATCAGATTTCCAAGTACTACGACGCGGGCGATTATGCGGTCAATCTGCTCGAGGCGGGCGCGGTGGACCTCGCCTCGCTTAAAAACGTCGATAGCATCCAAACCTACGATGTTCCCGCCACATTATCCCTGCTTCCGAAACCGGCGAATAGCTGGCCCCTCACCTCGCTTTCGGCGATCTTCAGCGACAATTTGACCCAGTTAAACCTCAATTCGACGCTGACCCACATCGAATCTTCGCTTGGTCGTTACACCCGCGTCATTCCAGCCGATGGCGGCGCTCTCGCCTACCAAGATGGTTTTCTTGTCGATAACGAGTCCCATGATTTATTCGCCATCTCTTCCTCTTTGGGCGGCACCATCACCTTGCCGAGGAGCATGAAGGCGCTTTTGCCCTGCGCTTTTGCTCAAACCAACGTGACGATCACCGGTTTGCATCTGCCAGCCAACGTCACTTCGGTTGGCGAAAGCGGAATCACCTCGTTTAATTTCCCGAACTTAGCGAAATTTGTTGTCGATGAAGGCAGCCTGACCCTCGAAAACGATGCGAGCGGCAATGGCGTGGTTCGTTCGCTCGCAGGCGCTGGCACTTCCACCGTTCTCGTCCCGCCAGCCCTTAACGCCGACCCCCTCGTTTTTAACGATACGGCCCCCGATGTCCGTCTCGATTGCCTTTATAAGCACAATGGCGTTAAGTCGATCAGTTTGCCGGCGACCACGATTGGTTTTTCAAGCTTTATGGATTTGAAGGCGAGTTTGACGAAAATCACCCTTCTCCATACTGGCGCGAAACCCGTGAGCGTGAGCGCCGATACCTTAGCGAATCTCTCGAGTTCGATTGCCATTAAGGTTCCTTCCGAGATGCTCTCACTTTATAAAGCGGATGCCATTTGGGCCACGATTGCCGATAACATCACCGCTATCTGATTTTCCAAAGGGCGGGAAAAGACAGGAACAAGTTACGCCATGAATTCTTGCTTGATTCAAATTTGTGAATCTGCGGGGAACTATCACCTGATTTTCGGAAGAAAAACTTCCCGGTTTCGGTTGAGAAAGGCCTCCTCTTTCTTTTCCACAAGAAAACAACGGCAATTTTTGCCTCGGGCGTCCGTTTCTTCATGAAGCGAATCCGCTCAGCTAATTCTTGGCGTTGATGGTCAAAATGAAAACGGTCTTATCGTCGACTTTGCCTTCATAGTTGAAGTTCCGGTCTTTGACGACGCGATAGAGCGCCATTTCGGCGCCCAAATAGGTCTCGCTGAGAAAATTGATCTGAAAACTCGAGACTTCGTGGGCGTCTTCGAAGACTTCCTTTTCGGTGTCGAGGGCGAATTCGAGGTAGCGGACGTTGTTCATGTGACCATTGAAATCGAGGTCGCTCGGTCGGACTTCGCGCATCTCTTGAAGCGTCGCATCAGCGATGGCGATCCTAGGTGGCCAAGCCAGTTCGCCTTCCTCGTGAACGGGTTTAAGAAGAAAACCATTGTTCTCGGGTCCCGTCGGCTTGTGGCTGGCGAGATCGAGCAAAGCCCACAAACTGGTGCCCCGGATTAAAACGTTGCCTTTTTCATCGGTGATTTTGTATTGGCGGGGATAGATGAAAGCTTTATTCGCGCTCGGATAGGTATAAATCGTGATTCGCTCATCGAGTTTCGGCATCCGCGCGATCTCAAAGCGATAGGACATCACGACCCAATAGAGATTCTTTTTTCGGATATCTTCCACCCCAGCGCCAACAAAAGCCGATCCGCCAATGCTGGCGTCTTGAATGATTTCCAAAAGGTCGTGGAGTTTCAGCTGGCCTTTCGGGGTCAGCATCCCCGAGGAAACGACGAGATCTTGCTGATAGATTTTTTCGTGGAACATGCTCAGATTGCCTTTTCTTACCCCGAGATTGTAACCCAATCCCCTCATTTAGGGTGAAAGGATTTTTGCTTCCGTTTGAAATAGGGCCAGCGCAAGCCTTATCGATGAAGAAAAAAGCGCGATTGCTCGCGCTTTGATTTAGCGGTGTTTCTTATCGGAGTAGTGGCGGTTTCCTTCGTGGTGGAAGTCGCGGTGGCCTCCGTAGGAGGAATGGTGCTCCTCGCCTCGATCCGCATGGCGGACCTTATAGGGAGAATCGGTGGGCCGCTCCGTCTTTTCGACGTGGACGTCCTTGTCTAAGAATTTAGTGGATTCGATGCCGTTGATCACCGCATCGGCTTTCTCTTTTGGAAGTTCGAAGAAGGAGAAGGTGCCTTTGAGATAGATATCGGTGAAATCGGCGACGTCCACACCTTTCGCGTTTTTGGCGATGAAGGCTTTGAGGCTGTCTTGGTTGGCGCCATCTTCGAAACCGACATTGATGAAGAAGCGCTGATTGCCCGGTACGGTCTTGAACTGCTTCCGCTCTTTGTTGCGATCGACGCTGCGGTTATGGGAGGCGGAATAATCCCGTTCGTCAGCAAGCGGCGAAGCGGGGGCTTCGACTTTTTCTTTAAGTAAAATCGCGGCGAGATCGAGCGGGGTCACTTCGTGACCTTGTTTTTGTGAAAGGGCGGCGCAGACTTCCGTGATGGCGTCCTTTTCTTCTTTGAGATCTTCGCCGAGCTTCGGCTCGAGGTTTTCGAGGTATTTCTTCATAACGTTTCC
Source organism: Bacilli bacterium (assembly GCA_041667485.1). Lineage (GTDB taxonomy): Bacteria > Bacillota_I > Bacilli_A > RFN20 > CAG-826 > UBA4951. The sequence continues at coordinate 183 of JBAYEZ010000174.1, read as the reverse complement.
TTTGTCAATCACATACTCGTTGAGCGGGCAGTGGGTCATTGCTTCGTATTTCTTGATCAAACTCCGTTCGCTCGGAGTGATGAAGGTGTAAGAGACGCCGGATTTATCGACCCGGCCGGTTCTTCCGATCCGATGGAGGTAGAATTCGTCTTCTTCGGGGATGTCGTAATTGATGACGAGGTC
>JBAYEZ010000173.1:0-2979 GCA_041667485.1 Bacilli bacterium | reverse complement strand
GATGCTTGTCGTCGCGAAGAACGGCGGCTGGAATATCGGCCTCTCTGTCGGCGCCGTCGTTTCCTTTCTGACCTTGTCGAAGCAGTTCACCCAACCGATTGGCCAGGTGGCTCAGCAGGTTAATTCGATCGCGATGGCTTTAGCCGGCGCGACCCGTATCTTTGATCTGATTGATCAGCCTGCGGAGGTTGATGATGGTTATGTCGAACTCTGCAACGCCAAAGAGGGGCCAAATGGCGAGCCGATCGAAGTGAGAGAAAACACCAATCGTTGGGCTTGGAAGCACCCGCACAAAGACGGAACGCCGACTACCTATGTTTGGCTCAAAGGCAAGATTGATTTCTACGATGTGGATTTCGCTTATGTGAAAGACAAAACCGTCTTGCACGACATCACTCTTTATGCCAAGCCGGGTCAGAAGGTTGCCTTTGTCGGCCCGACAGGCGCTGGCAAGACGACAATCACGAACCTCATCAATCGGTTCTATGACATCGCCGATGGAAAAATCCGTTATGACGACATCAACATCAACAAGATAAAGAAGGCTGATTTGCGGAGATCTTTGGGAATGGTGCTTCAGGATACCGAGCTCTTTACGGGCACGGTCAAAGAGAACATCCGCTATGCCAAACTCGACGCGACGGACGAAGAAATCGTGGTGGCGGCCAAACTGGCCAACGCCGATGGCTTCATTGAACAGCTGCCGCAAGGCTACGATACGGTTTTAACGAAGGCCGGCCTCAATCTTTCACAAGGCCAACGTCAGCTTCTTTCGATTGCTCGGGCAGCCATCGCCAACCCGCCGGTCATGATTCTTGACGAGGCGACATCGTCCATCGATAGCCGCACCGAAAAATTGGTCCAGGAAGGAATGGATGCCATCATGAAAGGCCGGACGGTTTTTGTGATTGCCCATCGTCTTTCGACGATCAAAAATGCCGATGTGATTATGGTCATCGATCAAGGCAAGATTATCGAACGCGGTTCTCATGACGAATTGATGGCGAAAAAAGGCAAGTATTATCAACTTTATACCGGCAACGCCATCGCCGAAGAGAATTAGACTTTCGCTAAAATGCCTTGTCGCTCTTTTACGTCGAGATCCATGTATTCCCTGATTAGGGCTCGGGCAAGAAGCGAGACTTGGTTGGCGCCGCATTTCGATGCGGAGCGCAAAGCCGAGATCGTTTCTTTTCCTAGCGGCATTTGAACGCAGTTAGTTTTCCGGGAACGGAGTCTTTGTTTCTCAAAGAAACCGAGATCTTGGAGAATGTCAGGGTGATGGGCCGCCATCAAAAGCAGCGCCTTGCCAAGAAGCGTCGTGATGCTGATGGCGTCTTCGCGGGGGAAGGATCCGCAGTCCGAGGTGAAAAAGTAATATTGCTGAAACGGAATCAGAATCGTTGTGGCGGCATTCATTTCTTTTTACCTCCTTGGGATGGCGCCTCTTTTAACGGAGGCAAGTCTTCGCCTTGCAGATGTTCTGGAATGACCTCTTTGGGTTCTTCGGGCGGGTTCGGCAAAGGATTTTTAAGATTTTCAGGCGAGATTGCTCCCGATTTGACGAGAGCGAGTTTGGCTAAGCCCGGTCCAATCATTTCGTAGAGAACGGATGAGCAAATGATGATCGCGTAAAATTCGGCTCCGATTTCGCGTGGTAGCATGCGTTGCCCTAAGACAGCCAAACCAATAGCAACACCCGCTTGCGGGATAAGGGCCAAACCTAGATAGTTCCGGACTTTAGGCTCTTCTCGATAAATTCGACAGCCTGCCCAGGCCCCCGCGTATTTACCAAGGATGCGAACGAAGAAGTAGATAACGCCGATGAGCCCGACAACGGCAAATGCGCTAAAATCCATATTCATTCCTGATAAAACGAAGAAGACGCACATGATCGGTGGGGCAAAGGCGTCCATCTGGGTATAGAGAACCTGATCTTTTTTGATGTTGATGTAGGTTGCGCCGAAGACCATGCAGGACATCAAAGGCGAGATTCCAACGATTGCGCAGGCCCCATCGATGGTCAACAGCATTGCCAGAGTTAGAATCAGACGGTTATCGGTGCTTCGCTTGGGCGACATCAGCTTGGAGTGGATCCAGCCAAAGAGCAAGCCAACCGCAATGAAAACGACGTTCCAAACGATCGGCATCACGATGTCCATCGCGTTGCTCGTTCCGCCCGATGTGCTGTTGATGATGGTGATGGCTAAGGTGTAACAGATTAGGCAAACCGCGTCATCGAGCGAAACCACTTCGAGAAGAATGTTCACGAATTCGCCCTTGGCTTGGTATTGCCTGATTGTCATCATCGTTGAGGCTGGCGCGGTGGCGGTGGCGATTGCTCCAAGTAGAAGAGCGAATGTCCACCCTTTCGTTGGGAACGCGAAGCCGATGACCAAAGTCACTAAAATCCCCGCTAAGAGGGATTCCAAAATGGTGATGAGAAATACTTTTTTGCCCGTAGCTTTGAGGGTTCCGATGGAGAAATAGCGGCCGACCCCGAAAGCAATGAAGGACAAAGCGATATCCGAGATAAAGGACATGTGACTGGTGATGGAAGGGTCGACGGCTCCGAAGACCCACGGTCCCAACAAGACTCCAGCCACAATATAAGCGGTGACGTTAGGGAGTTTGCATAGCTTGGTGAGCCGGGTCACTAAGAAACCGGCAAAAAGAATGATAGCCAAACCGATCAAGACACTGGCCACTTCGCCATATTTGGAATAGTACTGAAAGAGATTAAGGTTAGCCCCATCCATGACGAGGGGGAGAACTGTTTGCGCAAACGAAAACATGATGGAGAACCTCCTTTTTTATTAGGCGCTTCGTCTTCCGGAGCGGTAACCCATTGTGGCCTTTATTAGCATAAAATGTTATTATTTTAAAATGATATTCGATAAGATTCTCTTATAAGGAGACAAAACGATGATTGATAACAAACTAGAAACCTTAATCGCCGTTAATGAGCTTGGCTCCTAT
>JBAYEZ010000172.1:0-2981 GCA_041667485.1 Bacilli bacterium | reverse complement strand
TTTGCGCGCCATTACTGTTCATTATAACAAACTCAAGTTAACTGGTTCAATTGTCTTTGCCGGTCCGCCCTTTCATCTCGTTTTTTCGCCGATTAAGGGTTAGACTATCACCGCGCACGCATAGTGAGGAAAATGAACATGGACGAAAAACAAGTCAAACCGGAAGCACAAGCTCCCGCTCAAGAAATGTCGCTCAACGACCAAGAACAAGCCCGCCAAGCCAAATTGGCGAAGTATGTTGAACTGGGTGTCGATCCGTTTGGATCGCGTTATGCCTGGAAGGATCGAATCGTTGATATCCGTGAAAAGTATGGCAAGTTAACCGCCGAAGAATTGACCGCGCAAGCAATCGATGTCAACGTCGCTGGCCGTTTGGTCGCGATTCGACGGATGGGCAAGGCCTCCTTCGTCAATTTGAAAGATGAATACGGCACCATCCAAGCCTGGATCGGCATCAACGTTATCGGCGAACACGACTATAACGTATTCAAGCTCGCGGATTTGGGCGATATTGTCGGCCTTGAAGGCATCTTGATGCTCACCCGCACAGGTGAGCTTACTATTCGGGTCAGCAAATATACCCATATCACCAAATGCTTAAAACCGCTCCCGGAGAAATTCCATGGTCTTACCGATACTGAAGACCGCTTTCGGAAACGCTATCTTGATTTGATCGTCAACGATGAATCCCGCAAGGTCGCTTTGATGAGACCGAAGATTGTCCGCGGCATTCAGAAATATTGCGATGATCAAGGATTCGTCGAAGTCGAAACTTCGATTTTCTCGCCGATTTTAGGCGGGGCGGCTGCAAAGCCATTCATCACTCATTTCAATGCGCTTGACAAAGATTTCTATCTCCGTATCGCGACCGAGTTGAACCTGAAGAAGTGCATGGTTGGCGGAATCGACCGCGTCTACGAAATCGGTCGGATTTTCCGCAACGAAGGCATCGATGCCAAACACAATCCGGAATTCACCACGATTGAACTTTATCAGGCCTATGGCGACCTCTCCGATATGCGAAGTTGGTTCGAAGGGCTCTTCCATTACATCGCCGACAAAGTCGTCGGTAAGCAAGTTTTCAAATTCAACGGCCACGACATCGATGTGTCGAAGCCGTTTGCCTGGGTTGATCAAGCTGAGTGCATCAAAGCTAAGACGGGCGTCGATTTCAAAGGCCAGATGACGTTTGAAGAAGCGGTGGCCTTAGCCAAGAAGTTTAACGTTCCACTTGAAAAAGCCTGGAACAGCGTTGGCTATATCCAGCAGGCCTTCTTTGATGAGCTTTGTGAAGCCGATTGCATCCAACCGACTTTTATTCACACCTATCCGATCGAGGTTTCGCCTTTGACCAAGAAAACTGCTGATCCGCGCTTCGTTGATCGTTTCGAACTCTTTATCGGTGGCACCGAATTTGGCAACGCCTATAGCGAACTCAACAATCCTTTCGACCAGAAGGAACGCTTCGAGGCGCAACTCGCGGCTAAGGAGCGAGGCGACGATGAGGCGAACGAGATGGATCTTTCTTTCCTCGACGCTCTCAACTATGGCATGCCCCCAGCGGGCGGCATCGGTGTCGGCATCGACCGCTTCACCATGTTTTTCACCGAGCAAGACAACATTCGCGAAGTGTTACTTTTCCCGACGATGAAAGACGAGAAGTAAAAATTATTTTCTTCGACAAACTCGGCTCTTTGGGTCGAGTTTTTCTTTTATAGGGGCACGAAAACGTTTTTCGTGTCTATTGATAAATGGGAAGGCTGCTCGAGCGCCTTTCTTGGCTGACTTGTCTACCAGCCGAAAGTCAGGGATGACGAAATCGGAACTCTTATTTGCTTATGTCCCCTCATCATAATATAATTATGACCGCCTCTAGGAAGGAATAGAGGCGCACATACTCTTATGGTCACACGCTTTATGCGAGGTGATCCTGAGACCAAAACTAGGAGGTGCAAACCGAATGAAGAAGTACGAGATCATGTACATTCTCTCCGCTACACTTGATGATGCAGCGAAGAAGAATGAGATTGCCAAGCTCCAAGGTATCCTTGAGTCTAACAAGGCCAAGGTCACCGATGTCAAGGAGTGGGGCGTCAAGGACTTCGCCTATCCGATCAAGAAACAAACCAAAGGTTACTACGTCGTGCTCAAAGTGAGCGCTGAAGCAGTTGCCCTTAAAGAGTTCTCAAGATTAGCGAAGTTCGATACAAACGTCATCCGCCACTTGATCACTGCTGACCAAGACTGAAGACTGATGATTGGAGGATTATACCTGAATGCTTAATCGAGTGATTCTAATTGGCCGTTTGACGAGAGACCCGGAACTGCGCAAAACCACTTCTGGAATGGCTGTCGCTTCCTTCGCGATTGCCGTCGATGACAACTACAAACAACCGGACGGTTCGAAGAACACTTTGTTCATGAACTGCTCGCTGTTCGGCGCGCGTGCGGAAAACGTTGTGAAGTTTACCCGCAAAGGCTCGCTCGTGGCTGTCCAAGGCCGTCTCAACCAACGCAAATATACTCGAAAGGCCGATCAGCAGGTCGTCAGTGTCGTTGAGGTCATTGCCGATGATGTCGAGTTCCTTGATCCGAAGAATGGACAAGCCCAGGACAACGGCGGTTATACGCCGGACAACAAAACCCCGGACGCGCCCGCTCCGCAGACGAAGAAACAAGATAGTGGCAATCTCGATTCCATCGATGTTGTTGACGACGATCTTCCATTCTAAAACATAGAAAGGAATCTAGAGTTATGTTTAAAAAAATGAGACCGAGGAAAAAGGTCTGTTACTTCACCAAGAATCACGTCAAATATGTGGACTACAAGGATGTTGAATTGCTTAGCCGGTTTATCAATCCGGATGGCAAGATCGCTCCGCGCAGCCAGACGGGGACTTGCGCCAAGTATCAGCGCGAATTAGCCAAGGCCGTCAAGAACGCCCGCTATATGGGTTTACTCCCTGAGCCGGGCCAGCGTT
>JBAYEZ010000171.1:0-2998 GCA_041667485.1 Bacilli bacterium | reverse complement strand
TAAGCAAGATGACGTCGTAGCCGATGCCCGCCCAGATGCAGAAGAGCCAGACCATCCATTGGGCTCGTGAACCAATGAAAAGGCCGTCGAAGAAGGAACCATAGCTGACCCCCATCGCATTAAGGAAACCGGCGATGAAGCCATTCGGCGAGAGCGAAAGCGAATAAACCATCGTCAAAATAAATAACGGCAAAATACAAGGTAAGAAGAAGATGACTTTGAAGAAGGCATTGCCAGCGATTTTCTTAAAGACGAAATAAGAGAAAACCATCGAAATCGGCAACGTAATCAAACACGAAATGACAAAATAGACAAGCGAAGCGTTAAATAAACTCTGAGTGTCCGGGCTCGAAAAGCTCTCAAACAATGTCGCATAGTTATAGAAGAGCGTGCTCCAGAAATGAGCAGAATTGCCATCCCAGATGCTCGGATTTTGAAAAACCCAAACTAATTTTCCATTATAGAATGACTTGAAAGTGAGGAAGATGGAGTTGACGTTGACTCCGAGCCACATGATGAGAAATTGAGCCACCGGGTAAATCAGCATCAAGATGACGAAAAGGTTCGTTGAAATATGCGAGACCTTTTTGCTCTTTTTCGAAGGGGTAACTTTGATTTCAGGTGCGACGGTACGGGTCATGAAGAATCCTCAAATTAATCGGTTAAACTCGAATTCCGCAACCAAGTCGGCCAATTGCTCTTCGCGGTGCTATAAAGGGCGGCGCCGACTTTATCGGCCGTATTATCGGCGTTGTTCTGGCAGGCCTGTTGGTAGTAGTACTTGTTGCCGACCCATGGCATGACGCAGTTGACGGTCCGATAGGTGATCGGATTGGTCGAAGAGAGCGAGAAGTTGGTGTTCGAAAGCTTTTCGTGGACCGACTTCACGAAGGTATCGGTCGCCTCAAGGCTGGAAAGATCGACTTTGTTGTAATCGAAAGCGAGGAAGGCACCATTCGAATCTTTCACAAAGGTCTTACAGGCTTCTTCGGTCGCCATGTAGTTGAGGAATTTCTTCGAATTTTCGATCTGCTTGCTATTGGCGGGGATCACCATCGAATCACCGAAGCCAACCATGTAGTTGCAATCGCCAGCACTCGCGGTGGCTTTCGGGGTCTTCATCATCGCAATGTTAAACGGAAGCGTTCCACCATCTGCGATGGCCGCCAGTTCGTATTTTGCCCACTGGGCGTAAGGAATCATCGCGGATTTGCCATTGACGAAATTGGCTTGGGCACTCGCGAGGGTCGCACTATAAGAACTGGCCATCGAGTTGGCTGAGTTAGTGGCAATCAGCTTGTACCACATATCGTAGGCCTGCGTGAATTCCTTATAGTACGAAGTTGGATTGTACATTTCATAGCCATCGGCATATTTGCCCGTCGGGCCCATATACTTCGTTACAGTGTCAATCTTGTCTTTGCCCGCTAATTGGTACCACCACTCAAATACCGGGTAATCCCAATAGTACTGCCGGTCCTTGCCGCTCCAAGCAAACGGAGTGACATAGCCACGGTCGCCATCGCTGATTTTGGCAGCATTGATGGTCGAGCAAAGGGTCGTAAGTTCATCGTAAGTGGTCGGAACCGTCCAATTGTTCTTCTTGAACATATCGACGTTATAAACGAAACCGCCCGCACCTTGGGTATAGCAGACTTTATAGTAATGCTCGACATTATCGGAACCGGCAATCTTGCTAAGAGCAGCTGCGCCATTGGCCAAACGATCGGCAAAGGTTCCGCTAAAGCCGTCAACAGTCGAAGTATAAAGATCATCCAAATCGGCAAGCCAGCCGTTCGCGGCATAACTTTGCCAGTTGATGCCGTGCGACATGTAGATGTCGTAATCCCCGCCATCTTTGAGGGCGCTTTCAATTCGATCGAGAACTGAGGTGTCGGCATCGTAGTGAACAGCGATGCCCGTCTTAGCGGTAAAGGATTCCGACACATCTTTAAGCCAGGTGGTGCCATAGCCGCCATCATAGACGCAAATCCAGATTTCGTTATCAGTCTTCGCTGAATTTCCGCCACCACCGCAAGCGCTCAAACCTGCCAACGAGGTCAAAGCTCCTAACGCCAATAGCATCATCCTGTTTTTCTTCATTATCGTTCCTCCGGGAACCTTTAAGAAATCGGTTTCCTAACTTATGGCACAATTATATGCAGGGCTCCTATTTCCCGTCAACAGAATTCGGAAAGCGCTTCCACTTCTTTTTAAGACGATGTTGAAATATTCTACATATAACGCTATATTTTTAGAAAGGAAACCGATTTCTTAATTATGGAAAAACAGCAAAAGCAATCCCTTATCCGCTCGATGGCCATCCTTGGCCTAGGGGTCATACCCTTGGCAGCCTGCGCACAGAATGCCGGCTCGTCATCTTTGAATTTAAGCGTCTCGACTTTCAATGGCACCGCCTATTATGATTCCATTGCCGAACGGGTTGGCTTCGATAACGCAAACGCCAACAATATCAACGAAGAGTTTAGCGATGGAAAAATGTCCGATTCCTTTTGGAATGCCCTCAGTGGCGTTTGGCAAAACGATTCGGCTGCCTACCCCCACAATGGGATGCAGGCCCACAACCTCTTTTATGTGAAAAACGGCAGCAAAACCCAATTGGCTTTTAAAGGGCGCGGTATTTATTCAAGCGACAGCGACAGCGTCATTAAGAATGATTATCGCGAGCCTGAAGGCGCTTGCATCATCAGCAAAAACCACCTTGGGCCCGGCCGCTACGAAATCGCGATGGCTGCGATGCCTCGCGAAGGTGGCGTCAGCGCGATGTGGACCTATTGCACCTTGACGGGCAACGAAGCTACTTCGCAAAACGAAATCGATATCGAAATCGGGGGCAATACCTCGGAAACCTATACTCACGAATGGTGCACGACCTGGACTAAGCACTCCACGAAGGCCACCATCTGCATCGACGTCAGCTCACGTTGCCATCTCAACGACGGAGCAATCCATAAATACACCTTTGACTGGTACACCG
>JBAYEZ010000170.1:0-3019 GCA_041667485.1 Bacilli bacterium | reverse complement strand
TTTTCTCGCAATACGCGTCGAATCATGGCTCGCCGCTCGTCAGCATTCAAGCCCAGTTGAGCGATCTTTACCAGCGGATGGGCAAAAATGTCACGATCGTCTCGAGTTGCGTCATCGGTTATGGCGAGGATTTGATCCGCTCCGCTTTTGGCATCGACTACGGTCTCGTTGAGACCGTCGCCCACTATCGGGCCGCCAAGTATTTTGCCCCGGACGTCGATTTCGTCATGGATATCGGCGGGCAGGATATCAAATGCTTCAAGATTAAAAACCACGCGATTGATTCCATCGTCCTCAATGAGGCCTGTTCGAGCGGCTGCGGAAGTTTCTTGCAAACCTTCGCCTCAGCCCTCGGCTATTCGGTCCAGGATTTTGCCCGGCTTGGTTTATTCGCCCACCATCCGGTCGAACTCGGCTCCCGCTGCACGGTCTTCATGAATTCCTCGGTCAAACAGGCCCAAAAAGATGGGGCCTCAATCGCCGATATCTCGGCGGGATTGAGTGCTTCGGTTATCAAGAACGCGATTTACAAAGTCATTCGTTTCCATTCGCCAGACGAATTAGGCAAGACAGTTGTCTGCCAAGGTGGCACCTTCCTCAATGATGCGATTTTGCGGGCCTTTGAGCGCGAACTCGGCCATCCGGTGATCCGACCTTCGATCGCCGGTCTCATGGGGGCGTTCGGTGCGGCGCTTTTCGCCGAAGAAAAAGGTCCAAGCGGCCATCTCATCACCCCAAAAGAGCTGGCCCACCTTTCCTATGAATCGAAAGCCTTCCTTTGCCAAGGCTGCCTCGCCCATTGCCAGGAGACGCTTGTCCGCTTTGCCAATGGCCGCCATTTCATCGCTGGCAATAAGTGCGATAAAGGCGCGGGCATCAAACGAGAAGATCTCGGCCTTAACCTCTATTCGTATAAGTACGAAAAACTTTATGCTTTGCCTCACCAGCTTCCCGCTCCCCGGGGTAAAGTGGGCTTGCCCGTCGCGCTGGCTTTGGTGGAACAACTCCCGTTCTGGGTCGCTTTCTTCGAAGCGCTCAATTATCAGGTCGTTCTTTCGCCTCGGAGTAGCCGCGCCCTCTATTTCGAAGGTGCCCATACCATCGCTTCTGATACGGTATGCTATCCGGCGAAACTGATGCACGGGCATATCAACGCCCTTGAAAAAGCCGGGGTGGATTTCATTTTCTATCCCGCTGAGAGCTACAATTTCAACGAAGAGAAAGGCGACAATCATTTTAACTGTCCGGTCGTTGCCTACTATTCCGAGCTGCTGAATGGCAACGATCCTTTTTTGGCGCACCAGAAAATCGTGAATCCTTATTTTGATATCTCAGAAGAGAAGAGCACCGGGAAAGCCCTTTATGCCGCATTAAAAGGACGGGGGATTCGGAAGGAAGAAATCAAAAAATCTCTACAAAAAGCCTATGAATCGCAAAAAGCCTACCGCGATGATGTCTTTAAAGAAGGCCAGCGAATCTTGGCTGCTGCCCACGAAAAGAAACTGCCGGTTTTGGTTCTAGCCGGTCGCCCTTACCACATCGATCCGGAGATTAACCACGCCATTCCCGCTTTGATTACCTCGCTTGGTTTTGCCCTTGTGAGCGAAGACGCGGTCGCTCCGCTTTATCAAGGCCCGCTCATGGTCGATGTTCTCAATCAATGGACCTACCATTCGCGGCTTTATCAAGCGGCCCATTACGTGGCGGAGCACGATAACATGGCTCTCGTTCAACTGGTGAGTTTCGGCTGTGGGATCGATGCGATTACCAGCGACGAAGTCCGCTCGATACTCGAGAAAAATAACAAACTCTACACCATGCTAAAAATCGATGAGATCTCTTCGCTCGGCGCCGTTCGGATCCGCCTGCGGAGTCTACTCGCTGCTTTGGAGGAAAAAGCATGAGCTACCCCGTTTTCACCAAAGCGATGAAAAAGACGTACACCATTTTGATTCCCGACATGCTGCCGATTCATTTCTCGTTGATTTCGTCCGTTTTGAACCAATATGGTTATCACACCGAAATCCTTCATCTATCGGGCGATGAGGTCAAAGAAGAAGGGCTTCGCAACGTCCATAATGATGCCTGCTATCCCGCCCTCTTGGTTGTCGGACAGTTCATTGCCGCTCTTCATAGTGGCAAATACGACGTCCATCATACGGCCTTGCTTATTTCGCAAACCGGCGGCGGCTGCCGCGCCTCAAATTATATCTTCTTGATCCGCAAGGCCATCGCTCCTCTTTATCCTGACGTTCCCGTTCTTTCTTTTAACTTCTCGGGCCTCGAAAAAGGCAATGCGATCACCTTCACGCCGGTTGAGTTATTGAAGATGGGCCATGCCGCCTGCTATGGCGATTTTTTGATGGCGCTTTATGATCAGAGCAAACCTTATGAAAAGTCAGCAGGTCAATGCGATGCCATCTTGGAAGAAAGTTTGGCGATGATTGAGCATGCCTTCCATGACGGGACTTATGGCCATCGCCGGCATTATTACAAAAAACTCCTAGCCTTATTTTCTGAGATTCGCCTTTCGAAAGAGCGGAAGCCTCGGGTGGGCATCGTCGGAGAGATCTACGTGAAATATTCGCCGCTTGCCAATAACCACTTGGCTGATTTTCTCGTCAAAGAAGGATGCGAGGTGGTGGAACCCGCCCTGCTCGAGTTTTGCCTTTATTGCGCCGTCAACGCCATCAATGATCACGCCAAATATGGCCTGAACCGGAAAACGCTCCTCTTTTGGAAATGGGGCAGGAATTTCATGTTGCGCGAAATGGACGTCCAAAACGAACTTTTGAAACAGAGCGGCGTCTACACACCCAGCGTTCCTTTTGCCGAAATCGAGCGGAACGCGAATCGAATCATCAACGAAGGCGTCAAGATGGGCGAAGGCTGGCTGATTCCGAGCGAAATGCTCGCTTTGGCGGAACACGGCGTCAGCAATATTGTCTGCTGTCAGCCCTTCGGTTGCCTACCGAACCATATCGTCGGCAAAGGGATGATGCACCCGCTCATGCGGATG
>JBAYEZ010000169.1:0-3047 GCA_041667485.1 Bacilli bacterium | reverse complement strand
TTCGTCGAAATACTCATCGCTAAGATCTTCCGAACCGCAAGCGGGGCACGCAAGCCGCTTCGCTTTGTGATGGTCGGGGAACAATTCCCCGACGCCGCGTTCGTTTTCCAAATCGACTTCTTTCTCCTTGGCTTCGCCTTCGGGGAAATAGCGACCGCAACTGTGGCAAACCAGTAAATGGATGATCATCTTTTCCTTTCCTTCGGCTTTTTGAAAGCCTCTCTAAGCATTTCGGAAATAACACGGCTCGTTTCGGCGGCAATCCGCCCATCTTGCTTTTTTTGGGTCATTTTCCCCTCCCTTCTTCTGAAATTTTAATTCTTTGTCGCTTTTGCTTCGTTCAAAACCTCGATTTTGGCTTCTTCAAGCCGCTCCTCGTATTTGGCCTTGAATTCCGAAGCGAAATAATCCTTGATCGCGCCAAAGGTGTTGGTGTTCAAAAGATATTTATAATCGCTAGAGATCAAATCGGTATCAATGGCCTTGTTCCATTGTTCAAGACTAAGGAAATTCATTTTTCCATCTCCGTCTTTTACCCTTATGGTTGGCCAATAACCGGAATATCGAGAGAATATATTCTCGAAAGCCTCTTTTCTTCCGATCAAGACAATCTCATTATCGATTTGAATATTGCGGTTTTTCTCATCGGTTAAAGCGGGTTTGCCATCTTTAAACTGTTGAATTTGTCTTTTTAATTCCTCGTTTTCGTCATAAATCCGAACAATTTCGTTAATCATTTGTGTTTTGTTCATTTTGTTTTTCCTTTTTTAATAGGCCTCTTCAACCTTTCGTCTTATTTCATAAGCGCAAGAATTTCGTATTTTGTTCATGCAGTTTTCAGGCGTTCGAGCGGCGGTGTCGCCGACGTGATAATAGACAAAGTAATCTTGCTCCTCCCCGTCTTTTTTGTCGCAAACGCGCTTGACTATACCGATTTCGTAACTATCGCCATTCTTATAAATAATGGCTTCCCCGACTTCAAATTTTGGCATTTATTTGCCCTCCTTGGCGGCTTTCGACGGTTTCCAATGATAAAAACTCATTTTTTCCTTTCTAGGCCAATTTCGATGGCCTGATGTAAGCGAAAGTCCCTGGCTCCATGATTTTTTTCTCGAAGTATTTTTCGGCTTGCTTCTTCGGCAACCGGAATCGGAAGTAGCCGTTTTCGTCTCGGCCAAAAACCACGAACATATTTATTTGTCCCCCTTTTTGGACAACTCCATTTTAGCACCCTCGACGGCTGTTGCAACAAGAAAAGTAAAAAAATAGTAAAATAAAAGTAAAAAGTTAGGCGGTGTCTTTCCTTTCTAGTTTTTCGCCTATGGTTTTCAAACTTCGCGTTTTTGCGTTAAGATTGTTTTGCCGTTAATCGCCAAGCGATTGCCTCTGGCGATGGAGGAAAAAATGGAAAATATCGGATTCGTCAGTAGCGCTTCGACCTGGATGGCCGACCATAAGAGGCGACTGTTCGTAAACTTTTCGTCCGCCGTTATGCTCATCGTGATTTGCGGAGTGATGGGCTGCTTCGATTTCTTCAAGATGGCTTTCGACCCCGGAAGATTGATAACCGCGGCTTACTGGTCGCACATCTTCGCAAGGTCGGTTTGCCTTATCTGCTCGCTGAACATCGGCATAAACATCTGGCAACCATACGCCGAGGAAAGCAACTATTCGCTTCAACGCGATTCGCTTAGGTACGATGGCCTTATTTCCCTTAAGGAGAAATCGTTTGAGCCATATATTTTGACCGACTTCAACGTCAGCGAGAAAAAAAAGGCATGGATAGCCAAAATCAACAAAAAAATCAACACATTGGGCAAGTTCGCCCGCGACTCTTCGAGGATGCTATGGGGAACGCCCGAAGAGAAACTCAACGAGAACCCCAAGATGGCCGAAAGAAAACTAAAGAATCTCTATTGCCGAAAAAGAGCCGTTTTGGAGGCCATGAAAGACCCCGATTGGGTGAGCGCGAACATCGATTCGCTGAAAGTCAGTTCCTTCAAATCGGTTGACCCTTCGGTATTTGATTTATCAATAGACGGAAAGGAAAGGTTCTCCGGCTACAAACTGACCGCCCACACCTCCGCCGCGCGTGGAGCGAAAACGGCTAACTCGATATTGTACGTATTGATGGTCTCCGCGATGATTAGCACGTGGGTGATTTCCATCGACGAGGCTTTGATCGAGCAATCGTTCATCGGGTGGGTCACGGCGACCCTCAACGCCGTAATGGACGTTTCGTTCGTGGTTTGGCAGTTCATTCGCGGTTGCGCCTACGCCCCAAAACTCGTCGAGGACGAAATACACCGCCCATACATCGACCGCATCAGGATCCTCCTAGACTATTTCAGCTCGCGCTTCTCCGCCGTGCCTGCCGAATCATTCAAGGCCAAAGATTCCGAGATCTTGGCCAAGTGCGACAATGAGATCGCGCGGATAAAATCGGAGAAGGCCAAAGCGATTGAGGAGAAAAATATTATCAAGCTGGCAAAAATACGGAATGACACGGAATCAAGGACGAACAAAAAGGATTCTTTCGGAGGAGGGTTATGAGCAAGTTCACAGGTCGCAAGCCGAAGATGGTGATGGACGTTTTGGCCCGCCAGCGTTTTCTCGATGCCGTGAAAATAGGATTGCCCATTATGCAATGCTGCGCCGCCTCGGGAATATGCGAGGGGGCTTTTTACGGGTATTGGCGGAAAGCGGAAAGAGATATCGCTGATGGTAAGACCATCAAGCAGTCGGCGTACATAAAATTCATGCAGGAGGTTAAAGAAGCGAAGGCCAAATTCGCCACAAAACATCTCATGAATATCTCCAATTCCGCCGACAACGGGACGTGGCAGGCGAGCGCATGGCTCCTCGAACGGAGAATGCCCGACGACTTCGGGGAGAAGCCGAGGGGCGACGGCGAGGTTTCCGACGGGGCCGAGTACGTGGACAACCTGAAAGGGTTCAAATGATTCTAAATAAACGCGAGGTCGTTTCAGCCGACCGCTGGGGGCAATACGAGCGCGAGTCCTTTTCGCATAAGTGGTCGATAGCCG
>JBAYEZ010000168.1:0-3065 GCA_041667485.1 Bacilli bacterium | reverse complement strand
TCATCGCGTCTATGGCGAAGATCTCGGGATGCAGGGAAACAATGGCGTTCTTCGCATCGCCTCTTCCTCGCCTGAAAAAGAGATCAAGATGCCAACCTTTGGCCTCGCTTACCCCGATCAAGCCGGCGTCAGCACGATCATCGAAGGCGGAGCGCCTTATGCCGATATCTATGCTTCCTTGGCAGGCATGAGCACGAACTACAATTTTGCCTGCGCCCGCTTCAATTATCGGGAAGAGTATTACCGCTACGTCGACCGGGCTGGGAACGGAACCAATGATTTCCTCGATGATCCCTATACGTATGATGCTTCTTTGACTTATCATTTTCTAGCAAAAGGCGCGACGCTTGGGATGATGGCCGATTGCTATCGTTCGTATCTGAAAAAGAATTCGCTTTTGCCCACTTCCGAGGAGAAAGAAGCTTCTCTCCGCCTCGAATACCTCGTAAGCGAAAGCAAGGCGACGATGTTTGGCGATAGCGAAGTGACGATGACAAGCGCGAATGATGTCAACGCCGCTTTGGCCGATCTTTCATTAACGGATCTCGGCAAGCCGAACTTGGCTTTTCTTGGCTATCAAAAAGGCGGTTGGAGTCAAAGCGATTACTCCCGTTTTGCCTACGCGAGCGCTTTGAAGGAGGGGAACTATCGTTCCTTCGCCGAAAAGGCCAACGCGGTCTCCTTCGACTTCGACTACGCTTTGCCCCGTTCTTCTTCGAAGGGATATGGCGATGGCAATCTGGCGATGAGCATCTCAAATCAAGGCATCTATTCCTACGACCCTTTGACCTACGCCAGCTCCGCCTCGACCAAAGAAAGGGTGCTTCTCAATTTAGCGAAAACAACCGACAAATTTAACCGCGATGCCACGGCTTTAAAAACGATTAGCAATGCCAGCTTCAGCCTCAAAGACTTCGGAACGACCCTCTTCTCAAGCCACTATGGCTATTTGGCCGACCGAGCGAAAGTGGCAAGCGATTACGAGAGCCTCCTCACGAAGGGCGGCATCAAGACCGATTTGGGGATGCCAAATGCCTATCTTTTGAAACAGGCCCAGTCGATCATCGAAACCGACGTTGAGTCCTCCTCGTATTATTTCGCTCCCTATAGCGTGCCTTTCTACACGATGGTCCTCTCGGGCAGCACCTCTTTCTATTCGAAGCCGCTCAACCTCAATTTCGATGGCGATACGGCCTTACGGCTCATTGAGCACGACGTCAATCCTTCCTTCTTGCTGACTGGTGCCGACAGCATCAGTTTGTATCAAACATCATCGAGCTATCTTTTTTCGAGCCAATACTCCTCGTGGAAAGACAAGATCATCGCCTTGGCCACCAAGGTCAAATCCGCCCTTGATCCCTTCCGGGGTGTCCACATGAAGAACTATGCCCGTCTAGCCGATGGTGTCAGCGTTTCCCTCTATTCCAACGGGAAATCCCTCTATGTTAATCACACGGGGAACGATTTCGTCACGGGCTCGCTCAGCATCCCGAAGAAGGGTTATCTCATCGCATGAAAAAGATCAATTCTTTCTTCCTGCGCTTCTTCCCGAAGAAAGCGAAAAAGAACGATCCGGGCCACGAACGGAACGATTTCTGGTTCGCGATGCTTTTCTCCGCGCCTTGGCTCATCGGTTTTCTTGTCTTCTCTCTCTATCCGATCATCCAAAGCTTCATCTTCTCTTTCAATAATGTCAGCGTGACGGCGAAAGGGATCGTCCAAACGGGGACAGGTTGGGCGAATTTCAGCTCGGTTTTGACTGCCGATCCGGATTTCATTGAAGATTTGCAGACTTATTTGCAAGAAATGCTTGTTTATGTCCCCGTCATCATCGTCGTTTCGCTTTGCCTCGCTCTCCTCTTGAACTCGATCAAGCATGGCAAAGGTTTCTTCCGGACCCTCTTCTTCCTGCCGGTCATCATTTCCTCGGGTCCGGTCATCACTCTCTTTATCGACCAAGGGGTCGCCACCTTCCCCGGTGCCGCCTCGATCGATTACAGCACCCTCAGCCAAAGCGTGCCGGCCTTCTTCGTCGGCTTATTAAAAACCTTGATTACCAACTTCGTCGTGATTCTCTGGTTCAGCGGCATTCAAACCTTGATCTTCTTAGCCGGCCTGCAAAAGCTCGACAAATCGATGTATGAGGCCGCGAAGATCGATGGAGCTTCGGGCTGGGAATGTTTTTGGAAGATCACCTTGCCCGCCCTGAATCCCATCATTGTCATCAACGTCATTTTCACCGTCGTGATTCAGTCGACCTTCACCCTCAATCCTCTTATTAGCAAGATCTCGGGCGATATGTATGCGGTAGGGAAGGGCTATGGCTACGCCTGCGCCGAGGCTTGGATTTACTTTCTTGTCCTCCTCGTCGTTCTCGCTCTCTTTGTCTTGATCTTCCGGAAAAAGAACCGCAAAAGGAGCTACCAAGAACGATGAAAAAAATCATGCTTAAGCTCCAGGAAGCTGCTCAGGTTTCTCGGAAATGGCTTAAAACGAAGATGTTCCCTGCCATCAAAAAAGCAGCGCAAAAAATGGGTTTCGCCTGTAAAAAGGCCTTTGTTTGGTTTATCACGCCCACCAATGAGCGGCGGGCGCCGGCGGCAACGACGGCGATTATCGCCTTGCTCATTCTCTTTGGCTTCATTTATGTCTATCCCTTCCTTTACATGATCGCCTATTCGTTCATGGATGAGAACGACGTCGTCAATCCGCTTGTGAAATTCATTCCAACCCACCTCGTCATCGATAACTACGTCGCGGCGATCAAGACCCTCAATTACAACAAGAACCTTTGGCTCAGTTTGGGCATCTCCTTCGTCCCGAGCGCCCTCCAATGTGTCTCGTGTTCCCTCATTGCCTATGCCTTGTCCCGTTTCCATTTTCCTGGCAAGAAAGTTCTTGCCGCCCTGATTCTTTTGACCTTCATCGTCCCCGCCCAAATCACGATGATTCCGACCGTCATCACCTTGACCAAGATCAAAATCATCGGCACCCTTTGGAGCTATGTGGCCCTCGCGGGCAGTGGGCAAGGGCGAAGGAGCGCCATCTTCATTTTGATTTTCTAT
>JBAYEZ010000167.1:0-3090 GCA_041667485.1 Bacilli bacterium | reverse complement strand
TCCGGTCATCACCGGCATTAAGGCCTTGGGTTTTCACAACGTCGTTGAAGCGGCCCTCGGAGCCGATATGGTCGCTTACGAAGAAGCGAAGGAGCTCGCGGAGAAAGGCTCGCTCACCTCCTCGTGCTGCCCTGCCTTCAAGCGCTATGTCGAAACCTCCTTCCCTGAGCTCAAAGACAAAATCTCGAGCAGTCTTTCGCCGATGGCGGCGATCGCCCGCTACCTCAAGAAGCTCGAGCCGGATTGCCGAGTCGTCTTCGTCGGGCCTTGCATCGCCAAAAAAATGGAGATGGTCCGTGAGGAATCAAAGCCCTATGTCGACTGCGTCATCACCTTCGAAGAACTCCAAGCTCTCTTCGACGCCGAAGAGATCGATTTGGCGAAGCTAAGCGAGAATCCGCTCGACAACGCTTCATTTTATGGCCGAATCTTTGCGCGGAGCGGCGGTCTCACCGAAGCGGTGAAAGAAGCCCTCAAAGAGCAGAAATCGACCTTTGTCGCCCTGCCGAAAACGGTCAGCGGTCTCGATCAGTGCAAATCCGCCCTCAATGCCTTCAAGGGCGAGAACCCGGGTTTCAACTTTATCGAGGGCATGGCGTGTAGCGGAGGTTGCATCGGCGGCCCCTCGTGTCTTACGCACGAGTTGCGGGATGCTGCCGATGTCGATAAATATGGCCACGAATCGAAAGAGACGACGATTTCCGGGGCACTCACGAACGTTCTTGCTCTCGACGATAAAAAATAATCCAAGCGGGGGTTTGCAAGGGGGCGTTTGCTCAATCGAGGAACGCGAAGAGCGCAATCGATACCGCGTTGTCGAGGTTGAGCGAGTCGATGGAAGAAGACTGGGGGATGATCAAAGGAGTCCCGACGTTTAGATAGCTCGGATCCAAGCCGGTTGCCTCATTGCCGAAGATGAGGGAATACGGCTTTTCTTTTTTCGCTTCTTTGACGCCTGTTTCGGCTTGGAGCATAAACGGATAGAGGTGGCGGGTTCCCGCTTGTTTGAGATAGTCCTCAAACGTGTCGAAATAGGCAAAGGGAAGCGAGAAAATCGCTCCCATGGAAGAACGAATGGTTTTCGGGTCGAAGGCGTCGGCGGCGGGCCGAATGATGGCTAGTCCCCCCGCCGTGAAGGCAGCCGAGCTCCGCATGATGGTGCCAAGGTTTCCCATGTTCGAGGGGTGGACGAGGACCACGTGGTTCTTCTTCGGATCAAGCGGGGTCTCGAATTTGGCGAATTCGGCAATCACCATGACATTTTCTTTATCGGCTGAAGAAAAGATCTTTTCGTTATTTTCGATGAGCGGGATTTTTAACGAAAGGCAAAGCTGCTTCAGTTTATCGTAGGTGGAATCCCTCTCTTGTTTCGGAGAAACGTAGACGCGGTGAACTTTATCGCCTTTTCGTAGAAGAGCCTCAAACGAGAGGGTGGTCCCTATGGCAAACGAGGTTTCGTCTTTCTTGTCGTAATGAATCATGGCCTAAGTATAAAACTCGAAGGGCATTTTGACGATATTTTTGTCTATTGGTAAGGGGAGGATGTTTGTTTTATGGACAAGGAAAGCGTGAAGCTCGGAAGGATCAACCGGGCGGTTGAGAAGGCCCTCGGCGTCGATCTTGGGGAGGATATTTGGATCTCTATGGACGCGGCGGATCTCGATAAGATGGCGGCCAAGTGGCCCAATGTCTACTTAAGTCGTCTTGAAGAAGCCTCGAAGATCATCAAGACCCCGGACTATGCCGCCTATTCCGCGGCGAAGAAGACGCTCTTTCTCATCAAGGAGTATCTCCGGAATGGCGAGTTCAGCAAGGTCGTCCTCGAGATTGAGAAGGACAAGGGCTGGCATCTGAAAGTTATCTCCGTCCTCAACGCCCTCAAGACGCAAGAAATCGACCAAGACGGCGGGATCAAGCGAATTGAAAAGTGACACTCGACCCCTTTGACGTTATAATCCGGCTATGGAACTCAACGCCAAAGCCTTGAAAACGAAGCGGCTTTATCTCCGCCCTTTTCGGCCTGGGGATGCGCCGGCGATGTTCGCCTCCTATTGCCACGATGAGGAGGTTTCCCGTTATTTGACGTGGAATCCCCACCCTTCTTTGGCCGATACCGAAGCGTTTTTACACTTTAAGCTTGCCGAGCAGAAGGAGCCCTACCATTACGATTGGCTCATCACGAAAGAGGATGTCGTCATCGGCTCGATCAACGTGGTGAAGATCTATCCCGAAATGGGCTTCGAGATTGGCTATTGCCTCGAAAGGAAATCGTGGGGTTTCGGCTACATGAGCGAAGCCTTTCATGCGGTCTTGGTCTTTCTTTTTGATGCCGGCTATCACTACGCGATCATGAAAGCCCAGATCGAGAATACCAGAAGCCGCCGCGTCATCGAAAAGCAAGGCTTCCGTTACGATCATGACGACCTTGAAGAGATGCCCTTAAAAAAGAAAACGGTGACCGTGGCCGTTTATCAACTCAACCAAGAGGATTTTGTCAAATGACGTCCGTTGGCGTTCGCTTGCGGTAGGCCCCAGCATAGACAAAGTTGAGAAAGACCATGAGATAAGCGAGGGCGATGTAGCCAAGCCAAGCGGATACGCACGAAAGGACAACCCCATTCCAGCCCCCATTGCCTGCAAGAAAAGCGCTGGTGTTTGCGAAGGTCGACGGCACGAAGAACTTCACGATGGCAAACTGCTGGTTGAAGATGCGTTGAACGAGCAAGCAGAAGGCGAAATAGAAGAGAGGGTAGAGGGACCAAAAGATCGGATGTTTCCATTTGACGGTCCCTTTTTCGCCGAAGAGAAGATAATCGCCCAGCATCAAGGCCGGAACGATAATTTTGCTCAAGGCCATAACCCAGGGGCTCGTGCTAGCGAAATAGGAGGCCCCGGTGGCCAGAACGACAGAGGGGTAGATGATGCTTTCGAAGAGGAGGAAGGATAAGGAAGCCAAGAAGATGGGACTCCAGACGCCCGGAACAATCCCGTTCGTCTTTTTGCTTAAGCCGATTCCGTTGGCGATCACTTCGGATAGAATGACGAGAAAAGCGAGAAGGAGGGTCTGGCAATCAAAAAAGTAGAATCCGC
>JBAYEZ010000166.1:0-3093 GCA_041667485.1 Bacilli bacterium | reverse complement strand
CAACAAGATGGACGCGATCGGCGCCGATTTCGAAATGTGCTTAGCCACCTTGAAGGAAAAACTCGGCGTCAAGTATGCCGCCGTCCAATACCCGATCGGCAAAGAGTCCGGCTTCATCGGCGAGATCGATTTGGTCCGCATGGTGGGCTGGCAATACACCCAGAATAAGGATGATCCTCCGAAAGAGATCGCCATTCCGGATGAGCTCAAAGACAAAGCGGCGTTTTATCACGCCCTGATGTTGGAGACCTTGGCCGAGTACGATGATGAAATCATGGAAGATGTTCTCGAAGGCAAAGAGCCCTCGATCGACCTCGTCAAGAAAACGATCCGCAAAGCCACGATCACCGCGAAGTTCTTCCCGGTCTTTTGCGGCACCGCGTTCAAGGACAAGGGCATTCAGCTTTTGCTTGACGCTGTCATCGATTATTTGCCCTCGCCGCTTGACATTCCGGGCGAAAAAGGCGAGCTTAACGGCCAGCCTTGGGTTGCCAAAGTCAGCGATGACGCTCCCTTTGTCGGCTTAGCCTTCAAGATCGCCACCGATCCCTTCATCGGCCGTCTGGCCTATGTCCGGGTTTACCAGGGCGTTCTCAAGAGCGGCACCTACGTTCTCAATTCGAGCCGGGGAACGCAAGAGCGCATTGCTCGCCTTGTTCTTATGCACGCGAATCACCGCCAGGAAGTCAACGTCTTGCACGCTGGCGAAATCGGCGCAGTTGTCGGCTTAAAGGCCACGACCACTGGCGATACGCTGACTGATCCGAACGTTCCAGTCGTCCTCGAAAGACTTGTCTTTCCGGAGCCCGTGCTTGAAGAAGCAGTGGAGCCGAAGACCAAAGCCGATACGGAAAAGATGGAAGTTGCCCTTACCAAGTTGGCTGAGGAAGACCCGACTTTCCGTGTTCATACCGATAACGAAACCGGCCAAACCATCATCGGCGGCGTCGGCGAACTTCAACTCGACGTTCTCATTGACCGTATGCGCCGTGAATTCGGCGTTGAAGCCAGCGTCGGCAAACCGCAGGTCAACTACCGCGAGACGATTAGGTCTTCGGGCGAAGCCGAAGGCCGCTACATCAAGCAGACGGGTGGCCATGGCCAATACGGCGATGTATGGATTCGTTTCGAACCGAACCCGGGCAAAGGCTTCGAATTCGTCGATGCCATTGTCGGTGGTTCCGTTCCGAGAGAGTTCATCAAGCCGACTCAGCAGGGCCTCGAAGATGCGCTTAGCCGCGGCATTATCGCCGGTTTCCCCATCATCGATATCAAAGCGACCCTCTTCGATGGTTCTTACCACGAAGTCGATAGCTCCGAAGCGGCGTACAAGATCGCGGCTTCCATGGCTCTCAAGGCCGCCGGCGTCAAGTGCAATCCAGTCATCCTTGAACCGATCATGAAAGTGGTCATCACCGTCCCTGAGCAATACTATGGCGATGTCCTCGGCGACGTTTCCCGTCGGCGTGGCGTCATCAATGAAGAGACCCAGCGCGGCAACGCCAAGGTTCTCGATTGCTTCATCCCGCTCGCGGAAATGTTCGGTTATGTCACCGACCTCCGCAGTTTGACGCAAGGGCGTGGCAACTTCACTATGACTTTCGATCACTATGGCGAAACTCCGCGCTTTGTCCAAGACGCCATCGTGAAGAGCTCCAACATGTCGATGCGCTAACCCTTACCGATAGGTAAAGTATTGCGAAGTCGAAATTGATAGACTATCATTTATACGCCCGTTTCTAAGCAAACCATTTTTGGAGGAAATTACAAATGGCAAAAGAAAAATTCAACCGTGACCGTGTCCACGTTAACGTTGGCACCATCGGTCACGTCGACCATGGCAAGACCACTCTTACCGCGGCCATCATGCACGTCCTTTCGATGAAGGGCATGGCGAAAGACGTCGGTTATTCCGGCATTGATAGCACCCCTGAAGAGAAGGCCCGCGGCATCACGATCAACACCGCTCACATGGAGTACGAGACCGAAAAGCGTCACTACGCCCACGTCGACTGCCCGGGGCACGCTGACTACGTCAAGAACATGATTACTGGCGCCGCCCAAATGGATGGCGCTATCCTCGTCGTTTCGGCCGCCGATGGCGTTATGCCGCAGACCCGTGAGCACGTCTTACTTGCTCGTCAGGTCGGCGTTCCTTACATCATCGTCTTCCTCAACAAGACCGATATGGTCGATGATCCTGAACTCATTGACATCGTCGAAATGGATGTCCGTGACCTTCTCACGAAGTACGGCTTCCCTGGCGATACCACCCCGGTCGTTCGCGGCAGCGCCAAGCTCGCTGGCGAAGCGAAGAGCATCGATGATCCGGCTTGCAAGCCGATCCTTGAGCTCCTCAATGTCTTGGATACCTACATCCCGGATCCGGTCCGGGCCAACGACAAGCCGTTCTTGATGCCGATCGAAGACGTCATGACCATCTCGGGCCGTGGCACCGTCGTCACTGGCCGTGTCGAACGCGGCATGGTCAAGATCAACGACGAAGTCGAAATCGTCGGTATTCGTGCGACTCAGAAGACCGTCGTCACTGGCCTTGAGATGTTCCGCAAGACCCTTGATTTCGCCCAAGGCGGCGATAACATCGGCGCCTTACTCCGCGGCATCACCCACGATCAGGTTGAGCGCGGTCAGGTTCTGGCGAAGCCGGGCTCGATCGTCCCGCACGATAAGTTCACCGCGACCGTCTACATTCTCACCAAGGATGAAGGTGGCCGTCATACCGCTTTCTTAAACGGCTATCGTCCGCAGTTCTTCTTCCGGACCACCGATATCACCGGCAGCATCACGCTCCCGAGTGATGTCCAGATGGTTATGCCGGGCGACCACGTGACCTTCACCGTCGAGTTGATCCACCCCGTCGCTCTCGAGCAGGGCACCAAGTTCTCCATCCGTGAGGGTGGCAAGACTGTCGGCGCCGGCACCGTCAGCGAGATTCTCCTCTAATTCGGAGATTTCACGACAAATTGGCCTCAGCGAAAGCTGGGGCCTTTTTTGTTCAACCAAAACGATGTTCGCTTAGCGATCTTACCTGAAAAAACGAATGAAAGCAGGCGATAATCCGAAGCGATTTTT
>JBAYEZ010000165.1:0-3108 GCA_041667485.1 Bacilli bacterium | reverse complement strand
ATCGCCTCCTCGATCGCCTATCTCCGGCTCTATTTCATCGGCTTGCCGTTTTTGATGATTTTCAACTTCGGCGCCGCCTGTTTGCGGGCGATGGGCGACAGCAAGCGCCCGCTTTATGCACTGTTGGCATGCGGCATTCTTAATGTCGCTCTCAATTTTCTTTTTGTCTGTGGCTTCGGGATGCAAAAAAACGGGCAAGACGTGATTGCCGTCGGGTTCACGACCGTGATTTCTCAGGCGGTCGCTGCGGTTTTGATTGTTCTTTTCTTGGCTCAGAAAAACAAATCCTTCGCTTGGCTGACTTTCAAGGATCTTCGCCTTTATCGTGGCGAGACTCATGGCATTCTGAAACACGGCATCCCGGCTGGCCTCCAGTCTTTGGTCTTCTCCATCAGCAACGTTTTTATCCAAGCTTCCGTTAACGGCTTTGGCTCGACGCCGCTCGAACAAGAAATTTCGGTGGCAGGCAACTCTGCTTCGATTCAAATTGAAGGCTATATCTGGATTGTGATGAATTCTTTTTCAACCGCGGTGGTGGCGATCGTCGCCCAAAACTATGGTGCGGGCAAGAAAGAAAAAATCACCAAAGCCCTTTGGATGTCCCTCATTTCTTCGACGGTTCTTGGCTTGTCGCTGGGTGGGGTTGCCGTCTTGGCTTATCGACCATTATTGGGGATTTTCCTTACTGAAGATGGCTTTATTCAGGAAGGCTTAAGCCCCGCCGATGCGAAGACGGCCTACGAGAGCGCGATGGAAGTGGGGCGACAACGTCTTTTACTCATCGGCCTTACTTATTTTCTCGATGGTTGGATGGATAACACCTCCGGTTTCTGCCGCGGGCTTGGCCATCCAAACACCCCGACGATCATCACTTTCTTGGCCGTCACCGTTTTTCGTTTGATCTTCATCTTGGCCGTTTGGAACAACGTCGCTTATTTTCATACCTTGCCTTGGCTCTGGTCGACGTGGCCTTTTTCCTGGGTTTTGGCGGTGGCTGCTTATTATTGTTTCGTCCCCTCCTATATCAAACAGGCGTTCAAAGATATCGATAAACGCCATGGCGGGACTTCGATTTTGACGGTTCAATGAAGTCTGAATCTGCTGAATGCTAGACAGTGTATAAAATTTCTATAATAGATGCCGATATAGTCGAATGTCATTTATCTCCACTTTGCTGAACAACAAATGAAAAAAAGCAAAGATTTTTCCGAGAGGATGACAGCTTGTTCTTCCCTCGGCGAGCGCTTTTTTACAAGAAGAGGCTGGTTTGTTAATGAGGGTTGGATTAAGATAATGCCGCATATGGAAAATAAACCCAGCGAAGAAACTTCTTCGACGCCTGCGCTTTCAAGCCGTCCTTCTGCCCCCTCCGAACTCAAGCCTTTGAAACTGAATGTCAAGCGAACTTGCTGGATTGGCGTTGCTTTCCTTGGCATCTTGCTTTTATGGGGTATCTACAACTCCTATTGCAGCAATTTCTTGGTCTTCATGTTCGCCGAGAAACTCTACGGCATCGACAAAGAGACGCTTCTCTTGGCTTCGAATAAGGATAAATTCCTCGACGTAACGTGGATTTCCGGCATCATCATGGCGCTCGATAACATCGCAGCCCTCTTCTTGATGCCGATTTTTGGCAATCTTTCGGACAAAACCCACACAAAGCTGGGCAAGCGGATGCCTTATATCATTGTCGGCACCATCGTGGCGGCGATAGCTCTTCCTTTCATTCCGCTTTTCTTCACTTTCTCCGATGCCAACCTCGACGGCGCCATCGCCGGAGTCATTTGCTCGATGGTCACCGTTTTGATTTTCATGATGACGTTTCGCTCGCCGGCCGTGGCTTTGATGCCAGACTTGACCCCGAAGCCTCTCCGTTCGCGGGCGAATGGCATTATCAACTTAATTGGTTACATCGGGGGCGCCCTCCCGATCGTCTTCACTTTCTTCATGCCTTTCGATGCTTACGTCAAACAGAGCCCTACCCATCCCGAGGCTTACCACAACCTGTGGTGGATCGAGACGCCATTTCTTGTTGCCTCAATCGTGATGCTCTTGGCTATTGGCCTTCTTTATTGGAAGGTGAAAGAGAACAAGATTGCTGCCGAAGTCGCCGATGACATGAAGCGCGGCGACGCGATGTCGGAGACGGTGGACAAAGTCGATGATGACGCGCCGATGAGCAAAGAAAACAAACGGAGCCTCCTTCTGATTTTGCTTGCCGAGGTTCTTTGGTTCATGGCATTTAACGCCCTCGAAACGGATTTGACCAATTACGTGATGTTCTATATGAACTCTTCCCAGTCGCAAAAAGGCATCCTTGATGCCGTTCAAGGCATCGCCGCGGCCGTCTCTTTCTTGATTGCCGGCCGTGTCGCCGACAAGATCAGCCGCAAATGGACGATTGTGATCGGCTTAGCGGTGGTGACGCTTGCTTACTTTGCCTTCTCTTTCATCAGCGGGGTTTCTTCCTCCGCCAACATTGATTTCAGCGCCAAACTTCCGATCATCCTCTTCGTGATTTTCGGCGTCGCTGGTTTCGGTTCGAGCTTCATTCATAATTGTTCTTTCCCGATGGTCGTTGATTTCTGCAACAGTAAAAAGATCGGCAAATTCACCTCGTTCTATTACACTGCTTCGATGCTTGCCCAGTCGATTACGCCGATTGTGATCGGAATTATCTTCAAGCAAACTCAGGCTTGGCGGGCTTTGCCGATTTACTCTTGCGTCTTGATGGGTCTTTCACTTATTGTTTTCTTGTTCGTTAAAGCGCCCAAAGTAACGAAGGGCGCGAACAAGAAAGGCCTCGAAGCCTTGGGAGCAGAGGATTAACCATGCCGGCGATTATCACCCATTACACTTTCGCTCTTGAGACGATGAAAGACGCCAATAGCCAACATAAAGAGGCGATTTTGGTTGGCGCTCAAGGACCGGATCCCTTCTTCTTTTTCGGCCAATATCCTTTCAAGAAGCGCCCCCACGCCAAAGAGGTCGCTTCCTTTGGCACCACCCTCCATGAGATCGACATTTCGTCCATTTACTCAGAGCTGCTCAAATACGCCCACGGTTCGACAGACAAGGATTTGCTTTTCGCCTACATCGAAGGGCTCT
>JBAYEZ010000164.1:0-3132 GCA_041667485.1 Bacilli bacterium | reverse complement strand
ACAGCAATGGCTCGCGACCTGAAGTGTTGCGAATCGCGGTGGAGCAAGGACTCGTCGATTATGTCGCGATGGATATTAAGAACGCTAAAGAGAAGTATGCTCTTACGGTGGGAACCACCAACTTCAAGATGGAAGACATCGAGGAGTCGGTGAATTATTTGATTCATGGCCGAATACCCTACGAGTTCAGGACCACGAGCATTCTGGAATACCATAATCAACACGACTTCGAAGAGATCGGACAGTGGCTCGAAGGGGCACAAAAGTACTATCTTCAGCGCTACGTCGACTCGGAGAACTGCATTGCCCATGGTCTCCACATGATTCCGAAAGAACAGGCGTTGGTGTACAAGGCGCTGTTACAGAAATACATCACGCACGTTGATTTGCGCGGTTACGATTAAGAAAAAAACTTCCGCTCTCGCATTCGGGAACGGAAGTTTTTCTTATTTATGAAGTTGATTGAAGACGTAGGTCGAAGCGCTCAAGGCCGCGATGGCGCCATCACCGCACGCGGTGGTGAGTTGGCGGATCTTCTTGTCGCGGCAATCGCCACAGGCGAAGATGCCCGGAGTTTTCGTAGCCATAGACTCATCGGTGACGATGAAGCCTTTTTTCAGTTCGACAAGCGGGGCAAAACGCTCATTGTCGGGGAGCTGACCGATCGCGACAAAGGCGGCAGCGGTTGGAAAGTCCTTCTTTTCTTTCGTGAGAGTGTTTAGGAAACTGACCGAAGCCAGTTTTTTGCCATCCCCATTGAAGGAAAGAGAGGACATATTTTGCGTTATAGTGACGTTCTGCAGAGATTTTAAGCCTTTGATGAGCACTTCATCCGCGAAGAATTTGTCGAAGAGAGTCACGACATCGACATGAGGGCACTGAGCGGCGAGAAGGATCGCGTATTGAAGAGCGGTATTGGCATCGCCGATCACCATGACGGACTTGCCAGCATAGAAGGGTCCATCGCAGACGGCGCAATAGCTGACGCCATGTCCGAGGTAGCGGTCTTCGCCTTCGATGTTGAGGCGGCGGTGTTTGACACCAGTCGCTAAGATGATGCTTCGAGCGGCGTAGTTACCCGATTTGCCGATGGCTTCGAAGCCATCGGCATTCGTTCCGATGCTTTGGATTTCATCGAGTTCGAATTCGGCGCCGATCGAGGTCACTTGATCAAAGAGATTGCTCGAGAATTCAAGACCAGAGATCGACTTGAGCGAAGGGAAATTCTCAACGCGTGGGCTGTCGGCAATCTGTCCGCCGAAGTTTTCCTTTTCAATCATTTTTACGCTGCGGCCTGAGCGTAAAGAATAGAGGGCGGCGGTCATCGCCGCCGGCCCTCCACCGACAATCAGAATATCGCTCTCAGGCTGCATTGTCTTTGACTTTCTCGATATACCCCTTGATCAAAGAGGCATTCTCGTAGACGTCATAGCTTGCGCCATTGGGGACTAAGAGCGTCGGAGCCTTGGTGACTCCATAAGCCTGGGCGGCTTCTTTATCGGTCGTCGCATCGATGTTCTTGTAGGAGATGCCGCCTTTATCGAGCAGCATTTTTGCCATCTTGCAGTTCGGGCAAGTCGGCGAAGTGAAGAGCAAGAGCTCGGTCACTTTCGGGGCCTCGGCCCTTCCGGGATGGCTGCAGTTGCAGGCCGCTTCTGGCCCGACGTGGTTCGGATTTTCATTCTCGTTGATCAAGTAAGTCTGACGATCGTGGAATTCCTGGGTCTTGCCCTCGTTCCAGTTCTTGACCGGACGGTAGTAACCGGTGATGCGACTATAGACTTCAGTCTCTTTGCCGCAGATCGGGCATTTCCAAACTTCGCCCGAGAGGTAGCCGTGTTCGGAGCAGACGCTATAGGTCGGTGACATCGTGTAGTAAGGGAGCTTGTAGTTCTCGGCAATCTTCCGTACGAGTTTCATGCAGCTTTCCCAGTTCGGGAGTCTCTGGCCCAAGAAGGCATGAAAGACGGTGCCCGAAGTGTAGAGGGTCTGGAAGCGATCCTCGATGTCGAGGGCGCTGAAGATGTCATTGGTATAACCAACGGGTAAGTGCGACGAGTTGGTGTAATACGGAGTCTCGCCCGCTTTGCCCGCGGTGATGATGTCCGGATATCTCTCTTTGTCGTGCTTCGCTAAGCGATAAGCGGTCGATTCGGCCGGGGTCGCTTCGAGGTTGAAGAGATCGCCGTAATGTTCCTGATAATCGGAGAGGCGTCCGCGCATATGGTTGAGGACTTCGGTGGTGAAAGCTTGGGCATCGGCGTTGGTGAGATCGTGTTTGATCCAGCGGGCGTTGAGGCAAGCTTCGTTCATGCCGACCAAACCGATGGTCGAGAAGTGATTCTTGAAGGTGCCGAGGTAGTGCTTGGTATACGGATAGAGTCCGCCATCGAGCATCGCGGTGATCGTCTTGCGTTTGATATCGAGCGAACGGGCCGCAATATCCATCAAGCGATCAAGCCGGACATAGAAATCAGCTTTATCAGTCGCGAGGTAAGCAAGACGCGGCATATTGAGGGTGACGACGCCAATCGAACCGGTCGATTCGCCACTCCCGAAGAACCCGCCACTCTTTTTGCGGAGTTCGCGAAGATCGAGTCTTAAACGGCAGCACATCGAACGGACATCGCTTGGCTTCATATCCGAATTAATGTAGTTGCTGAAATACGGCGTGCCATACTTTGCAGTCATCGTGAAGAGCAAACGATTGTTCTCTGTGTCAGACCAGTCGAAGTCTTTGGTGATGGAATAGGTCGGAATCGGGTATTGAAAGCCGCGTCCGTTCGCATCGCCTTCGATCATGACTTCGATGAAAGCTTTGTTAACCATTTTCATCTCTTCGCCGCAATCCTTGTACTTAAACGGCATTTCTTTGCCGCCGACAAGGCAATTGAGTTCGGCCATATCATCTGGGACGGTCCAATCAAGCGTGATGTTGGTGAATGGAGCCTGGGTGCCCCAACGCGACGGGGTGTTGACGCCATAAATAAATGACTGGATGGCTTGTTTAACCTCTTTGTAGGTCAAATTATCAGCTTTGACGAACGGAGCAAGATAGGTGTCGAAGCCACTGAAAGCCTGGGCGCCCGCCCATTCGTTCTGCATGATGCCGAGGAAGTTGACCATCTGGTT
>JBAYEZ010000163.1:0-3152 GCA_041667485.1 Bacilli bacterium | reverse complement strand
TCGAAATGGATGATGCCTTTCTATGAGTCGTTCATGCGCGATGATGTTTGCCAAACCTGCCATGGGGCCCGCCTCAATGAAGCGGCCCTCTCGGTCCAGGTCAACGGACTCAACATCTATCAGGCAACGCAGCTCACCATCGATAAACTGTTGCTCTGGCTTGACGATACCCGGGCCAAACTCACGCCCAATGAGCTTCAGATCGCCGATTTGGTCCTCAAAGAAATCCATAACCGGGCTTCTTTCCTGGTCGATGTCGGCCTCGATTATCTGACCCTCGATCGCTTGGCGATGACCCTCTCGGGCGGCGAAGCTCAGCGCATTCGCCTTGCGACCCAGATCGGCTCGCGCCTTTCGGGCGTCCTTTATGTGCTTGATGAGCCCTCAATCGGTCTCCATCAACGCGACAATATGAAACTGATCAAGACCCTCAAGGAAATGCGGGATCTTGGCAATACCCTCATTGTGGTCGAGCACGACGAAGAGACGATGCGGAGTGCGGACTACTTAGTCGATATCGGCCCCGGGGCGGGTGTCCATGGCGGTCAAGTGGTGGCTTCGGGCTCGCTCCAAGACATCGAAAACGCGCCCTCTTCGGTGACGGGCGATTACCTTGCCGGCCGCAAATACATCGCGGTGCCCAAAGAAA
Source organism: Bacilli bacterium (assembly GCA_041667485.1). Classification (GTDB taxonomy): domain Bacteria; phylum Bacillota_I; class Bacilli_A; order RFN20; family CAG-826; genus UBA4951. Next base: position 2,503 of record JBAYEZ010000163.1, on the reverse strand, counting down.
GACGGAAGGGCAACGGCCGCAAAATCGTGATCAAAGGGGCCAAGTGCCACAACCTTAAGAACATCAACGTCAGCTTTCCCTTAGGGACCTTGACGGTGGTGACGGGCGTCTCTGGCAGCGGCAAATCCTCTTTGGTGAACGAGACGCTTTATAAGGCAATTCAAAAGAAACTTACGGGCGAAGAGACTTTCCCGGGCGCCTACGATTCGATTTCCGGGCTCGACCATATCGACAAAGTGGTCAATGTGACCCAAGAGCCGATCGGACGGACCCCCCGGAGCAACTCGGCGACCTACACCAAGGTCTTCGACGATATCCGCGATTTGTTTGCCCAGACCCCCGAAGCCAAGGAAAAAGGTTTTGACAAAGGCCGTTTTTCCTTTAACGTGCCGGGCGGCCGCTGCGAGAAGTGCCAAGGGGCGGGCGTCGTTTACGTCCCGATGAACTTCTTGCCCGACGTCTACGTCAAGTGCGACGAGTGCGATGGGATGCGCTATAACCAAGAGACCCTCTCTTGCTACTACAAAGGCAAAAACATCAACGACGTCCTTGAGATGCGGGTCGAAGAGGCGATGCATTTCTTTGAGAACCGCCATGAAATCTACCGCAAAATCAAGACGCTTTATGACGTGGGGCTGGGCTACATCAAACTGGGCCAGCCAGCGACCACCCTTTCGGGCGGCGAAGCTCAGCGGGTCAAACTCGCTTTCGAGCTGCAAAGACGCCCGACGGGCAAGACGGTCTATATCCTCGATGAGCCGACGACGGGACTCCATAGCGACGACGTCAAACGGCTCATCGCCGTCTTGCAAAGCATCGTGAGCCATGGCGACACGGTGATTGTGATCGAGCATAACCTTGATATGATCAAAGTCGCCGATTATCTGATCGACATTGGGCCGGAGGGCGGCTATCGCGGCGGCACGGTCGTTGCGACGGGGACCCCGGAGGAGGTCGCCGAAGTGAAAGAGAGTTACACCGGGCAGTTTTTGAAGAAAGTTCTTGAAGATGCTGAGGCTAAACACCAGAAGGAATAGTAAGATAGGTTTATGAATATCGCTGTGCTGGTTATCGCTCTTCTCCTCGCCCTCGGCGGCGTTGGCTATCTGATTTATTTTTTGCGGGATTTCATCCAGAACCCGACCGAAAGCGCGTTTTCGAAGAAGGAAGTCGCTCATTATTCCGCCTGCCTCGGCGCCATCACCCTTGGCTTTACCCTCTTGATGCTCGCCCTCTTTCTTTTTCACCCCGAGTGGAAGGCGACGACGAGTTATGGCGCCAACCTTTTTGCCGGCAAAGAAATTCATTATCCCTATCAAATCGCCTTCGCTTTGATCGGCATGGCCTTTTTCGCTCTCACCTCCGCCTTGCTTTGGAGCAGTTTCGTTGTCCATTACTACAAGACCAAAATGAAGGATCCGCAAAAGAAGGTTTTCTCTTATCTCTTATGGGGTGATATCCCGTATGCTCTTCTTTTCTTCTTGATGTGGGCTGAAGGCCTAGCGCCTTATCTCAGCTATCCATTAATCAACGGTTTCTCGATGACCGGGAATGACTGGATTTGGACTCGTTCGAGCGACATCGGCAACTATCAGCCGCTTCACATTGCCTTCTATGGCATCATCATTCTTTTCGGCGTTTGCGTCGCCTATTGGATTTCTGACCACAAATTCTATCAGGAGTTCCACAAGCACGGCATTCTCGACACCGTGGTGCTCGTCGCTTTCCCCGCCGGCGTCATCGGCGCCCGGATTTGGTATGTGGTGGGCAACTACGAACGGGAATTCGCCAGTCAGGTTGCCAAAGGTGACATCGGTTCGCTTTTCCGGGTTTGGGATGGGGGGCTCACGATCCTCGGCGGGGCGTTCGCGGGGGTTTTAGCGGGGGTTTTGTTCCTCCATTACTATCGGAAGTACGTCAATCTCCGCTGGGCGATGGATGTTTGCCTGCCAACGATTCTTCTCGCTCAGGCCATTGGCCGCTGGGGCAATTTCTTCAACAGTGAAGTCTATGGTGCCAGCGTGAAACTCAGTGGGGGCTGGAACTGGCTTCCGACGTGGATCGCCCTTCAGATGAACACCTCCAATGGCGGAGGCTATCTTGGCGCTGGGATGATCCATGTTCCGCTCTACCTCATCGAGAGCATGCTCAATATCGCCGGTTATTTCCTCCTCGTTTATGGGCTGGGGCGGGGTTTGCGGAGATTTTTGGTCAAAGGCGACATCGCCGGCGGTTATTTTCTTTGGTATGGCGTCGTCCGCCTCATCATGGAACCCTTCCGGGACAGCACCTTCAACATGGGGGCCGACAACAGCTGGAGCATCTCGAATTCCATCGTCTATATCGTTTTGGGTTTGGCGATGATTCTTTTTTTCCATCTTCACGATTATCTCATGAGCAAAGAACATTCGCTTATCCCTGCTGTTTTATCTACGTTTTTCGCCCTTATCGGTTCGCTCTTCCTTTTCTTGCCGAGTCTCACCGCTTCGACGGGGAGCGGCGC
>JBAYEZ010000162.1:0-3155 GCA_041667485.1 Bacilli bacterium | reverse complement strand
TTTGTTGCCTCTTTGGGCAATCAACTTGGTTCCACCATCTCTTCCTTGCCACGAATGGCTCCGTTTTACCTCAGCGTAATCGTTCTTGTTTATTGCCTCTTCGTCGTCCACCTTTTGCTTTTCCCCAAGGATGAAGCCAAATTCCGTCTCAGCCTCAAAGTCAACGGCATTCTTTTGGCCGTCTTAGCTTTCTTTACGGGCGTTCTCATCCTGATCAAGGTCATCAGCAAAGAGTATCAAAACTTCCTGATTCCGGGCCCCTCGCCTCTTTTCCCGCTCGATTATTTCCTTTTGGATCTCCTCCTCTCGGCCCTCGGGATTTATCTGGCTTTTAAGGGCTTCCGCTATCAAAGCAAACCCGAACGGCAATACTTCCCCTACGAGCATGGTTTAACCCGCAAGGTTTTCGCTTCGATTTTCCGCGGGCTCTACGTCTTCGTTTCACTCTACCTCACCGGAGCTTTCCTTCTCGAGATCGGCATCGCCAATTATGGCTCATCGACCTGGTGGTGCATGATGGGCCTTTGGCTTCTGCTCGGCATTCCCGCCGCTTATCTTTTCTATCATGATTTCTTTTGGATGGGCGCTAAAGAAATAAGCCTCGAAAAAAAGAAAATGATTGCTCTATTTGTCCTTGGCGGCGCCCTTTTCCTCGACGCTTACTTCCTCTTGGCCCTGCTCATAAAGAGGAATTTCATCGTCGAAGACGCTACCGCCCTCTTCATTGTCGATTTCATGAAGAGTTGGAATGCGGTCCCTTACGTGGTTTCGCTCATGGCGGTCTTGCCGCCTTTTGTCGCTTATCTTTTCTTCCTCAAAGAGGGCAAACAAAAACAAAAATCTCTGCAAAAAGACCCTGAAACGACCGAATTGCATCGTTAGGCAACTCCTGGCCCCCTTTCTTTTTCAAAAATCGCAGATTGAAGACGAGATCATGATGATATCTTCAGAAAACGGGATACAAAGAACGTAATCATCGATCCCCGCGGCATCGAGTAAGCAGAAAAATGGATTGCGCTTTGTGGGCGAGATCTTTTATTGTTTTGGCCTCCATCTTGTCATCGGCCTCTTTCTTTATCAAACGAACACGATTGGGGTGGGAATGATCATAGACATCATTTGTCTTGCTCCTACCCTTTTTCCTTCATGTTCTCTCTTTCTTTCGGAAGCAAAACGAAGTCGCTCTTCTGATCGGAGCAGCGCTTGTTTTCGTCAATCTAACAATTGACTTAATCCCCCACGCGGCGCTATCTTTCCGCTACCTTTTCTTAGCCAATGATTTCTCTGATAATCTCGTTTTGGCTATTAACTTCTCTTTTTTATTTTCGTCACCGCCATCCTCTCTCTTTCACAAGAAAAAGAAGAGGACCGCTTCTGATCCTCTTTGAGAAAATCAGAGAGAACGGATCGCCTCTACCGGTGGCTTTTTCGCCGCTCGATAAGCCGGAATAAACGAAGAGACAAAGGCGGTGAGAACCGCACTCGCAAATAAGAGAAGCACGACGATAGCGTCGGGATTGAAGTAGGCCACCGAAGATGTCACGCTCATAAAGTACTGATTGACGATGGCGGAAATAAGGAAAGTGGCAAGACTCGAGAAAAGCGCACAAGCGAGCGCCACGATCAAGGATTCGAAACCATAGATGCCATAGATATCAATCGAGCGAGCGCCGAGGGCGCGGAGGATGCCGATTTCTTTTTTTGAGCCTCAATCGAAGTTGAGATGAGATTGGCAAAGAGCAGAACGGCAAAGAAGAGCAAGATTCCGCCAGCCCAAAGAAGAAGGGTGCCATAGCCCTGACTGGTCATTTTGGCGTAATAGACCTGACTTAAAGGTTCCGAATCCACCGAATAAGTTACCCCAGTGGTGGGATTGTCATGGCTTTGCATATAGGCAGCGACCATTTGTTTTTCGATGCCTTCATCCAAGGGCAAATAGGCGACAGCGGAATCGAAATAATCGAAACGGAACGGAAGATAAGTTTCCGCGAGTTCATCCGAAATAACGAGGCTGCCCGTCTCGAAATTATCGCCCACGAAGTCACCTGTCGGAACGTAGAAGCCAACAACTCGAAGATTTGTAAGTTTCACTTCGTCGCTCCCCGTGCTGATGGATAGCGAGGCGTTAGCACCTTGATATAAGGCGGTCTCGTTATCAGAAAGGGCCGTCTCTATTTCTTGAGTAAAGAAAGGAACGAAACGATCGCGCCAAGAGGCAATAAATTTGACCTCTGAGGTCGGTTCTGGGGCCAAACAACAGGTCCAAATGAAACTCTGAAAAGCCCGGAGACGATCTACGACCTTCGATCCAAATTCAGTAAGGACATAAGGGACATGAAGATAGAGAATTGCCTGACGGCTCAGCAGCGCGAGATGATAAAGAACCAAAAAAAGCCCGGAGCGTGAAAACCCCGGGCTTTGTTTTGAGGAGATGTCAGAAGTTTCGGTCGAAGAACCATCGATAGACTATGACGGAAACGCCCATTGCCACAAGGACGATAAGACCATAGAGCGGATCAACGTAAATGGCGAGCAACGGGGAGGCGATCAGGCACAAAATAACGAAAGCGAACATGATCCATGTGCGCCACCGATAGAATTTGAAACCTAATTTCATCGCTTTATTATACCTCAATCCATCCCCAAGAAGGTTTTGGCGTCGCTTCTGGACATTCCTTTGGAAATAAGATATTTGAGGGTTGACGATTCCGCTTCGTCTCCCAAACCGAATCCGGAAAGATAAAGAATCAGGTATCTTTGGCCTTGAGGGATGCTTAGGGAATTGACGTAAGAGAGAACCAGCTCTTTCCTTGTCTTGGTAGAAGTGGCCTTAATGCCCTTGATATGGACAACGGCGGCCTCGATGTCGCCCAAGTCAACTCCTGTTGTTGCCAATGAAGCCGTTTTTGTTTTGGGGTCGTAATCTTTGTATGCCTTGGCTTTGGCGGACTCGTAATAGGCCGTATAGGCCGCTCTGATGGCGGCGGCCTTCTCTTTGTCCGTCATGGATTTGTAGGATGAAGATCTCATAAGGCTGGAAATCTGCGGGTTTGCCTTCGAATACACCAATTTGAAAGCCGTTTTGTCGGAATCGCTGAGTTTTACCGTGCTTCCGCTGGAATCGACATAGGAATCAGGAACGCTTGAAGGGATGG
>JBAYEZ010000161.1:0-3157 GCA_041667485.1 Bacilli bacterium | reverse complement strand
GGCCAGAACTTGATAGACGTGGTCAAACCAGTGGTCAAGACGATACCCGCGAATATCTTTTGAATTCGCTAAGGTTGTGGTGTCTTGGCGCATCACCATTTGTTTGGTCCACAACCGTTCATCTTCATCGCGCGTCTTTTTCTGGTAGTGGTAACCCCAACTTGAGAAGAGGAAACTGCTGACGAGCATGAGAGCCATGACCAAAAGAATCCAGGGAACGTAGATGCCGGCGATGATGGCATAGGCGATTCCGCCAATTAGGCCGATGAAAAGATTGGGAACCTGTTTGAGGACCCCCTCGAGTCCGCACCAGTTATTATCCAAGGCGTGCCAGCCTTTTTCGATGGTTTTCCGCGCTTCGCGGGGTTCGACATTCATGTAGTCTGTGCTGATGGTTTTTCGGGTAAGGCGCTGCCATGAGATGGTGCATCGCGCAAAGGTTGAGTTCCAGTTATAGGTGTTGAGCCCCCAGATTTTGAGGGCGGTGCAAACGAACGTCGAGCCGGCAAGAATGCCAATGAGGCCGAGGTAATGGGCAGGTTCGCTTTGATTTGTAAGCGACAAGACGACAAAATAAGAAGTCAAGGTTCCCAAAAGGGCTTCGCCTAAACTGGCGAGAATGCCAATACTTAGCAAAAAGAGCGTACTCTTTTTATAAAGATAGGCATCATGCAAAGAATAGAGGATATTGGAGAAGCAAGAACGTTTTTTCATGTCCATAAGTTTAAAAGAGACCGATGAAAAAGAAAGCAATTCCTAATTGCGGAACCGCAATTTTCCTTTTTGGTGGCTTTTTGCCTATATTTTTGTCTTATTCGAGAGAGGCGTTGGGCTTGGATGTTTCGGGTCTTCTTCAATTTTCCTCCCAAGTGTTTCGTGATTAAAATAGAAACAAGAAAAGATCTTCCTATTTTTGTTTCAAGGAAAAAGTTAGTGAAAAAATCGTGGTCGAACCGAAGCCAGATGATGCTGAAAAACTATAGGACACCGAGATCCAAAGGGAATCAATGCCGAGACAGTTCGCGCTACGCAAAGCAATGGTTTCGATTTGATGATCGCTTTTTGTGCCAAATTGCACATAAAGAAAAGCTTGGAAAACCTTACTGAAGTTTTCCGAGCGGGGGCTATTTTGCGAAAGTGAGAACGCGAGTTTCGATGGCTTGGTGATCGCGCTGATCGGGCTCTTCCAATTTTTCTCCGTAGACCATTTCGGCGCGGAGCTTCCATTCTTTTGGCAATCCCCATGTCGTTTTGACTTCCTCGTCGATTAAGGGGTTGTAATGCTGGAGATTGACGCCTAGGCCTTCATCTTCAAGGGCTGCCCAAATAGCAAGTTGGAGCATGCCATTTTGCTGTTCAGCCCAAGGTTTGAATTGATCGGCGTAGAGCGGGAAGGCCTTGATGAGTTCGTTGGTGACGGCCTCATCGTCAAAGAAGAGGATGGTGCCTTCGCCCGCGGCGAAGCCTTTGATTTTGGCCTCGGTTTTCGCAAAAGCTGCGGATGGGACAATCTTTCGGAGAGTCTCAAGGACGATACTCCAAAGTTTGTCATGGGCGCTGCCCGTCAAAACGACGGCGCGTTGAGATTGGCCATTGAAAGCGGAAGGGACCGCGTCGGTGACCTCTTTTACGAGGGCAACGATTTTCTCACTCCCCACTTTCGGATTCTTGCCAAGGGCGTAGATGGTGCGGCGATTCTTAAGTGATTCGACTAAATTTATATTCATGGTTTGTTGTCTCCTTTATCAATACTTTATTATCCCTTGCTTCTTTTCTTTTGTCTTTTAAGATGCTTTCGGACTTCATTGAGGGGTATAAAACCTTGCAAAATCGTTTTTCTTTCCCGAAAACCCTTTGGATCGGAAACACAATAGAAAACGCCGCCTCCAAATGGGGGGCGGCGCTAAGTAAGATCGAATGACGTGATTACTTCGCGAAACGACCTTTGTCGCTGAAGTTGTAGAAGGCATCAAGTCCTGGATAAATGGCCTGGTCGCCAAGTTCTTCTTCAATGCGCATAAGCTGGTTGTACTTGCAGATACGATCGGTGCGGCTCATCGAACCGGTCTTGATTTGGCCCGCATTGAGGGCGACGACAAGGTCGGCGATGGTCGTATCTTCGGTTTCGCCCGAACGATGGGAGACGACGCAAGTCCAGCCATTGCGCATGGCCATCTCGCAGGTATCCAAGGTTTCGGTCAAAGTGCCGATCTGGTTAAGCTTGATGAGAACCGAGTTGGAGCAGCCCATCTCGATGCCCTTCTTGACATAGATCTTGTTGGTGACGAAAAGGTCATCGCCGACAAGCTGAACTTTGTTGGCAAGTTTCGCAGTGAGCTTTTGCCAACCAGCCCAATCGTTTTCTGCCAGCGCGTCTTCGACGGTGATGAGCGGATATTTTTCAACGAAGGAAGCGATCATGTCGATCATCTCTTCGCTAGTCTTCTCGCCTTGGCCCGATCGTTTTAAGACGTATTTCTTCTTTTCGTCATCGTAGAATTCCGAGGCGGCGAGGTCCATGCCTAAGCAAATATCTTTGCCAGGGACATAGCCGGCGGCCTTGATGGCTTCAACAAGGACTTCAAGCGGTTCTTCGTTGCTCTTCAAACCATTCGGAGCAAAGCCGCCTTCATCACCGACGGCGGTGATATCCTTACGATCTTTGAAGATCTTGCGGAGAGCGGCGAAAGTCTCAGCGCCCATTTCAATGGCTTGGCTGAAAGATTTCGCACCGACCGGCATGATCATGTATTCCTGAAAATCGACCGAGGAATCGGCGTGTTTGCCGCCATTGATGACGTTCATCATCGGGACCGGAAGTTTCTTGGCCTTCGGGCCACCGATGTAGCGATAAAGCGGTAAGCCAAGGAAGTTGGCCGCGGCTTTGGCAGCAGCGAGAGAGACACCAAGCATAGCGTTGGCGCCCAAATTGCTCTTGGTCGGCGTGCCATCGAGGGCGATCATGGTCTCATCGATTTTGGCCTGTTCGAAGACATTCATCCCGATAAGTTTCGGGGCGATGATTTCGTTGACGTTCTTGACGGCTTTTAAAACGCCTTTGCCGCCGAAGACCTTCTTGTCGCCATCGCGAAGCTCGAGGGCCTCTCTTTCGCCAGTCGAAGCGCCCGATGGGACGGCCGCACGGCCGAACGCGCCG
>JBAYEZ010000160.1:0-3166 GCA_041667485.1 Bacilli bacterium | reverse complement strand
GGATTCTACTCTCCTATCCGGGCGCGATCATCGGCCAATATGACGAAAAGACCTTCGCCGTCTATGACTATTCGGTCGACAGTTTCATGTCCTTCGAAGCTCTGTGCCAGCAATTCGTCGCCTCCTATAACCAGTTCAAAGTCTCGCCTTACGATGACCTCACGAGCATCTGCTATTGCAAACTCGGAGCCGTCATCTATCCTTACACCCCGCTCATGAACTTGGTCGATGAAGGCTTGGCCGCCCTCGGCGAAAGCAAGGATGTTTCAATCCATTCGGGTATTCGAAGCGTCTACTATCCGCACTCAATCCTTTCGGAAAACAACAAACGCGTCATCTATCTCGCCTCGATTGAGAACTTCGAAAAGGCCTTCGGCGAAGCCAAGACCTATGCCGAGCAGCTCTCGGCCCTCAAGGATTTCGCTCGCTGGTTCGCCGTCTCAAGCGACTTCGAACTCGGCGGGCTCATGGTCTACCGCCGCGAGACGAAGATGTATGAAATCGTGATGGAGACGGGCAAGGAGCCAAAGGACAAATCCTTCTCGCGTTTGGGAACCTTGATTCCGGAGAAAGACATCGATCCTTTCTATCTGGCTGCCCAAAATGATATGTCCTTCTCGGCCGCCTCGGTCGATGACTTGCCTTCTGAGATGAGCAAATTCCTCAATAATATCAATGTGAAAAGCTGCTACTTCGGCGCCATCACCTACCAAGGCGAGAAGCGGGGCTTCCTCTATTTCACCTCGTCGAGCAAGCGGCCTTATTTCGCCCTCCTTTCCCGTGAGAACCTCAACCGCTACAGCGCGATGGCCTCAAACTATATCGTCACTCTCGACTATCAGGCGAGCCGCGACGATGCCAATGCGCTGCTCGAAGCTTTGGCCAACAAAGCCAACAAGTATCTCTATAGCATCGACAAGAAGAGCTATGTTCTCACCTATTTGAGCGAAGGGATGAAGAAAGCCTTCCCTGAAGCCCAAGTGGGGGATCTCTGCTACAAAGTCCTTCGGAGCGATCACACCTCGCCCTGCAGCCATTGCCCATTAAAAGGCGGGGCCGATCATCGAATCATCACCAAGATCTCGGCGACCGAGAGCACGGTTTCGACCCTCCAATACCACGGCGCCCACAACGACAACGCGACGATCTTGATCGAGAACAGCGCCCACGAGGTCGCCTCGAGCGAGAATGGCTCGCACCTCATCGACGAGAATCTCTCGATCAAGAATTTGCAGGCCCTCACCCTCGACCTTTCGCACCAGATCAAACTTGGCTCGGTCGGTTACATCGTCGCCTTGCGGCTCTTATCAACCAATGAAATCCTCGACAAAGCCCCCGGCAGCGATTCGAACTCGATCATGGCAAGCGTCTCAAAAGCCGCTCAGGATGCCGGCTATGGCGATTTGATCTACAGGTGCGGCGAATATGAACTCGCCTTTTTGCTCAAGAGCTACACCAAGCCGAAGATCATGGATTTCGTCGAAGAGATCTCTCTGTTGATGCGAGGCCCGCTTGAAGTTCGCTACGTTCCTTTCAATCCGTCCTACGCCTATTGCGCCGTCTCTTATCCCACCGATGCGCCGACCACAAGAGAAGCCCTTTCTCTCATCGAAGGCGAACTGAGCCGAAGCGAAGGCTTTGGCGCCGGTTATCTCGTTGAAGTGGCTTCGCGCCATCCGCGGCGGGCGCTTCGCGATGATTACATCCTCGATGTCCTGAAGGCGACCTTGATTCAAGAGGAGATGCCGATTGCCCTCCAGCCCCTTTATGAGACCAGCACGATGAAGATCGTCTCGGCCGTTGTCTTGGCCCGTCTCTTCGGTACCGATGGCTTACCGATTTCGCCCGGCGAACTCATTCCGCTTGCCAATGAGGCCCATTTGGCCTCCGAAGTCGATAAAGGAACCTTCAGAGCCGCCGCCAAGCTCTATGAACGTTATGCCTTCAGCTTCTTCAAGAGCGGGGGAATCCGTGGCATGAGCATTTTTCTCTCGTCCGGCGCCATCCGCGATCCGAGTTTCGCCGAGGAAGCGAAGCGGATCTTTGCCCGCTTTCAAATTCCCGTCGGCTATGTGACCTTCGAGATCAACGCGGTCGATATCACGCCGTGTCAAGCCGATTTGGTCAAGTTGATGGCGGCGACGAAAAACCTCGGCATCATCTTCGAGGCCGTCGATTATAACCCGGAGATCATCTCGCTTGAGGAACTTCAGAATCTGGGGATCCATTCGTTCAAGAGCGAGCGAGCCCTCATCCGCGAAGCCGCCTCGACGCCAAATGATTATTCGAGTTTCTCTCGTTTCATCGATCTGGCGCTCCGCTCAGGCTTCGCTATCACCTGCGCAGGCATCGAAACCAAAGAGGAGAAGGACCTCGCCATCCATTTGCAGATCCCTTATCTCCAAGGCTATTATTTCGTCCAGCCGATGTCCGAGAAGGACTTTATTTCCTACATTACTTTCGGAAAATAGCCTCGCAAGAAAGGCCCCTAATCTTCGCGTTTGGGATTTTTCGCTGAACGTTATTTCGCCCTCGGAAAGAAAAGGTGGGAAAATAGACGCGGAAAAGAGATGGCTTTATGAATACAGTTAATGGCGGGGAAGCCTTGGCGAAACGGATTTTAAAAGCGGAGCAAGACGAGATCAACGGAGCGGTGATTTATGCCTTCATGGCGAAGAGGCAAAAGCGAAAGCACCCGGAAAATGCAGCGATACTGAGCCAGATGGCTTCGGATGAGAAAATCCATTACGAGAGGTGGAGGGCCATTACGAAAAAAGAGAGGAAACCCCACATCTTTTGGCAGAAGTGGGCAACAAGCATCCTTGGCTTCACGTTTGTCCTCAAGCAGATGGAGAAGGGGGAGAAGTTCGGGCAAAAGGAATACGAAGCCCTCTCGACTTTCTACCCGGAAGCCTTGAAGATGCTTGCCGACGAGAAAAAACACGAAGGGGAAGTGGAAGCGATGCTCGACGAGGAGCGGCTCCACTATGTCGGAGCGATGGTGCTCGGGCTCAACGATGCCCTTGTCGAGCTGACGGGCGCCATCACCGGCGTCACCTTCTCCTTGCAAAACACGCGGCAAGTCGCCTTGACAGGCATCGTAACGGGAATTGCCGCCACCTTGTCGATGATGGCTTCAAACTATCTCGCCGAAAGCGCCGAAGGG
>JBAYEZ010000159.1:0-3170 GCA_041667485.1 Bacilli bacterium | reverse complement strand
ATCTCCCGCGAGCAAAGGATTGACGGGGATCGTCGAATGATGAAGCACATAATCCTCCACCGCTCCACGAGCCAATCTCACGTATTCATCGCTCTTTGACTCTTTGTAGCGAATATCCATCGCTTGCTTGGCCAAATAAAGATCGCCAAAAGCTCGGGAAGGATCTTCGCCCGTCACCATGAATTCAGCAACGCCATAGCCAACCCCATAGGTGGCTTGATGGGAAAGAACATCGGCTCTCACGCTTTCGCGGTCAAGCGCGCCAGCCATGATGCAGAAACTTCGGTGTCCGCATTCTTCCGCTTTTTCAAGCGCAGCCGAATCGTAAGTAAGGAGATTGCCGAAATTGCCGCTTTGGAAGACTTTCATGATCCATTCGTCGTATTTCGGTCCCTCGGGTTTGTAGCCATAAGGTCCATCTTCTTTTTGGCAATGCGACAGATCGCCCGAGGCGATAAAAACCACCCGGCGGTTTAATGCGTTGACGGCTTGTTTGATCAGCATGCCAAAGTGGTAATGCTCAATCAAAGGCATGCCGCTTAAGCCCACCCGAACGAGCTTATAGTTCGGATAATATTTATTCACGAAATAGAGCGGAATCATCGTTCCGTGATCGAGATCGTGCTTCTGGGTACCTTCGCTGCCGGCTGGGAAATGCTGCTTTTTAGCCAAATCAGAGATTTTGGCAACCAATTCCTTGTCGTAAAAGGAGCGGAAGGAGACTTGCGGAGCCCGGAAGGCAGCAAAACTGCCGAGACCCACCTCGCCATCGGAAATCTGGAAATAATCGGCATAAGCTTCGGCGTGCGGCGAAGAAAGGATGATCGTGTCGGGCTTGATTTGAGCGATGGTTTGAGCGACTTTATCATAGGCTTTGACGGTGTCATCAATCCCATTTTCTTCCCCGTGTCCGACCTCGGGGATAATCAAGGGCGGGTGCGGAACGACAAACGATGCAATGATGGCCATGCTCTCTTTATAGCACAAATTAACCCTGAGGGGATAATCGAGGAATAAAAAAGCCCGAAAAAACGGGCTCTATTTATTTTACAGAATTTTATTGCTTCGGCACGACGTTCATCACGATCAAAGGCACGTTCCCTTTGTTCTCCATCGAGTGAGAGGAGCCTTTCGGACAATAATGGATCTCGCCGGCTTTGACGATTTCTTCTTTGCCATTGAGAAGGCAGGTCGCTTCGCCTTGGAGAATATAACAAATCTCGGAGGAATCAATGTGCTGATGATAGCCAATCGAGCAGCCAGGATCAAGAACGGCCCGCATGATTTTGTTGAGCCCATCATCAATCATCTGGCATTTTGCGTAGCCTTTCCCGCCTTTCATGTGGGGAATCGTCTTCATCTCTAAAGTGTCAAAATCCATAGTAAATCCCCTTTCAATTTGTTTTCATCCACTCCAAGAAACTCTTGGCGGCTTCCTGAGGCCCCAATTGCTCGTGGCCGCTGACGGCGAGCTTTGTGTAGAGAACGCCAAGCTTGCAACCTTGCAGAGCGAGGGCTTTGAAGTCTTGCTCGACGAGGCGATGCACGGCTTCTTTTTCTTGGACAGGCCCAAAAGGATTGGCAAAGAAACTCGAGACCAAGCCAACTTCGCCCGTCGTCCCTTTCGCCTTTCGTTTGCCTTCTTCGGCGACCTTAACCAATTCCTGATAGCTTTTGAAAAAGCGAAGGTTCTCTTCTTTGTCTTCGTAGTTGTCGGCATAGAGGAACATATCAACCGGATAGCGGCGAACAACTTCTTCGTAAGGCGTGCAAGGATAAACGAGGCGCGAATTGCTCTCCGCGATGTTGTACATCAAAGCATCATTTAAATGGGAGAAGGCATAGCCCTGATCAAGATCGTCGAGGCGGACAAAGGCTCCAATTTCGGTGCCCGAAGCGGTAACAAGTCCATTTTGATAGAACAAAGTGCCCATATCATCAAAGATGACGGTGATGCTTTCGAGATATTCTTTGGCCAGGAGACGGAAGGCTTCGATTGATTCGCTTTTGCCCGCTCCGCTATCGCCCATGATGATCAGGTGGACTTGCTTGCCGCCTTTCATCGTGATCTTGACCATCGAGCCATGAACCGGCAAGGCCCCTTCTCGGATCATTTTAAGATTATGCAAGGTCAAAATGAGTTTTTTGACATAGCCAAAATAGTCCGCTTCGTCGGTGTCGCTAACATAGCCCACCATCATGCCGTTCTTTTCATCGGCATAGCATTCGCCTGTTGTCTTGCCTTTGCTCCCGCCAAAGACCACGAGGAGATCGGGTTTGCCACGACATTCCGAGATCTCGGCTTTCTCAAAGAGGTTCAACGTGCCCAAAACCGTGTTCGCGTATTTATAGGAAAAATAGAAATAAACAAGCGAGGTCCCGCATTTGAGGGGCAGGCAAAGCCACTCATCGGCGGCGTAGTCGAGGTCCTTAAGCGGATTCTCTGTCACGCTTTGATAAACGCCAATCCGCTTGTTCCGCTTGGTCAAAACGGAATAAGGTAGGTTCAAGTCGGCAGCAGAAACAAAGGGGATCTTGCAAAGATTCCGATATTCTTCCGGATAGGGAATCGGCAAAGTCCGCGTCGTAAAACCAGCCAAGAAACCAGCCGAGAAGTCGGTTTCGAGGGTCAATGACTTCTCAAGGACGTGACTCTTGAGCGCGTTATAGATATGGAAGACCGATTTCCGCAAAAAGAGCATGCGCGGTTTGAGCGAAGAAAGCGCCTCTTTACCCTGATCATCAAGATAGGCGAACCGGGCTAAACGCATCCAATAACGGAAAAAGGCGTCTATCATTTTGTAATAATGGAGGCCTTTATCGGAGAGGACGCGCTCGTACTCGGGATGCTGAGCGGTGATGATGCTTCGAATGTCATGGAGCAGAAGAAGGGTCAGCGAAATCAAATCATCGCACGGATGCTTTAATGAGGTTTCGAAATAGTCCGACAAAACCGGATCATTTTCACTTAATTCATTCAAAAAACTCGCAAAGACTTCATGAAAGGCTCTCGAAGAAAGGAGATCATCGTCTTTGGAGATATTGCCCACCCCCGTTGAGGTGGCGAGATAGGGTTCAAAATCTTTAACTGAGGTGACAAAGACGTGGTTAGCGAAATAAAAGTCACTCACGGGAGGCCTCCTTGATGGCTAACGCCAAGCCGGGAATCT
>JBAYEZ010000158.1:0-3171 GCA_041667485.1 Bacilli bacterium | reverse complement strand
GCTTTTCCCGCAGCGGCAATCGTCCTTCTTCTCTTGCGCCTGATCGAGACAGCCATCCGCCGGCTCATCTTCGTCGTGGTGGCCGCATCCGTCATCGTCCGCCGCATTCGGAAAGGCTTTTTCAAAGGCGGCATCGAGCTCTTCGCCCAGATTCTTCAACGAGATTTCGCTTTGCTCTTTCGTTTTGAGATTTTTGAGTTGGGCGATGCCTTTTGCGAGTTCGTCTTCGCCGAGGATCAAAGCGAATTTGGCGCCCCGTCTCTCCGCTTTCTTGAACATCGCGCCCATCTTGAGAGCGGATAGAGGCGTGTCGGCGCTATAGCCGAGCTGCCGCACTTCTTCCGTCAAAACGAAAACGTCGTTGAGAACGTTTTCCCCGACGGGCATCACATAAATATCGATTCCGGTCTCGAGATTGGCCAAGAGGCCATCCTTTTCCATTAAGCCATAGACCCGTTCGAGCCCCATCGCAAAGCCAACGCCGGGGAGATCGGGTCCGCCGAGCTCTTTGACGAGGCCGCCATAGTGGCCGCCGCCGCAAAGGGCGCCATAATCGGTCCCATCCTTGGCGAGGGCATGGATTTCGAAGACCACTTCGGAATAATAATCGAGTCCGCGCACGAGGGAATCGTCGATTTCGTAATCGATGCCGAGATCGTTGATGATCGAGAGGGTCTCATAGAAACGCTTTTCGCTCTCTTTCGAGAGGTAATCTTTGATTTTCGGGGCGCCTTGGGCGATTTTTTGATCCGCCTCGACCTTGCAGTCGAGAATCCGCATCGGGTTCAGTTTGAGCCGCTCATGACAATCCTCGCACATCGTGTCGATGTGGAGAGCGAAATAGCTCTTGAGCGCTTCGCGATATGCCGCACGCGTCTCATCGTCACCGATCGTGTTGATCTTGAGCGAAAGCTTCTCGAAGCCCAGCATCGAGAGACCTTGGACGGCCATGATGATGCACTCGGCATCGAGCCGGGCGCTATCTTGCCCGATCGCCTCGACGCCAAACTGGTTGAATTGCCGATAGCGGCCCAATTGCGGCCTTTCGTAGCGGAAAGCCGGCCCGCAATAGTAGAGTTTGAGCGGCATTTCTTCGGTGGCGTAGAGCTTATTGCTCACGACGCTTCGCACCACGCCCGCGGTGAATTCCGGCCGGAGAGTAACCGAACGCTCGCCCTTATCGGTGAAGGTGTACATCTCCTTGCGGACGATGTCGCTGCTTTCGCCGGTTCCCCGCGAGAAGACTTCGGTGTATTCGAGGACCGGCGGAATCATTTCGCTATAGCTATAGAGCTCGGCGGTCGCCTTCAAAACGCTCGAAATATAGCTCATCCCCGCGGCCTCGTGGCCGTAGATGTCGTGCATGCCTTTGACGCTAGAATAATCCATGGTGTTTCCTTTCCCGCAATCCTTCATCGCTTTTTAGTGGATGACGCGGCTGATCTCGTAGACCCCTTTGACCGACTTGATGTCGGCGAAGACGTCATCGAGGGTTTTCGAATCGCTGACGTAGATTTTCATGTCGACGATATCGTTCATCGTCGCTTGAATCACCTTGGCTTTGAGATCGTTGACCGCCACCCCTTTGCTCGAGAGATGGGACAAGATGTCAGCCAATAAGCCCGGCCGGTCGTTGGCGAAGATCTCGATGTCAACCGGATAGGTCGAGATGCCGAGGTCTTTTTTCCATTCGACGCTCAAGAGGCGGCTGCCCACCTTCTGGACGTTGGGGCAATTGACCCGATGGACCGTGATCCCTTTGCCTTTGGTGACATAACCGACGATGTCATCGCCGGGGATCGGCGTGCAGCAATGGGCCAGCTCGATCTTGGCATTCCCGGCGTTTTTGATGTAGACCGGGTTTTTGTCGTCGAAGGCCGTGGAATGGCGCTCGATCTTGAAGTCGTCTTTCTTCTTGCGAAGGTTAAGATAGTCGATGATGGTGAGGGCGCTCGGGTTCTTGCGATCGATTGCCGCGAAGAGCTCGTCGAGGCTTTTAACTCCATAACAGTCATAAACTTTCGGCTGATCAAGGACTTTCAGCATCTCGCCCTCGCCGATGTCCTGCGAGGCAAACGCTTCGATGGCGCTGGCCTTCCCACGGGCGATCGCATCTTCGAGCGAGAGCTCGCTATTTTTCTTTTGAATCGCTTTTTTGATGTGGGCTTTGGCTGAGGCGGTCTTGGCGATTTCGAGCCAGCCTTCGTTAGGCCCGGACGGATTTTTGGAAGTCCGAATTTCGCAGACGTCTCCCGTTTTGAGGACGGTGTTGAGCGGCACCAAGGTGCCATTGACGATCGCCCCGACGGCCGAATCGCCGACTTTGGTGTGAATCTTGTAGGCGAAGTCGAGGGTAGTAGCGCCGGTCGGGAGGTCGATGACCTTGCCTAATGGCGTGAAGACATAGACGTTGGCATTAAAAATGTCGTTGCTGAGGGCGGCCATGTAGTCCTTGGCTTCCTCGCCTTCATTTTCGCCCGACATGCTGACGAAATCGCGGAACCAGTGTAGCTTTTCTTCGATGTCGCGCTGCTCCTCTTTCGCGTTGTAGTGCTCGCCTTCCTTGTAGCGCCAATGGGCGGCGATGCCCGTCTCGGCGACCTCGTCCATTGCCTCGGTCCGAATCTGGACCTCGTAGATGTTGCCATCGCCCGAGATGATCGAGGTGTGAAGCGACTGATACATATTAGGCTTCGGCATCGCGATGTAGTCCTTAAAACGGCCGGGGATCGGCTTATAGGTCGCGTGGATGATGCCGAGGATCTCGTAGCAATTCATCTCGGTCTCGGTGATGATGCGAACTGCCAAAACATCGTAGATTTCGTCGAAGTTGTAGTTCTTGAGGTACATTTTGCGGTAAATCGAGTAAATCGATTTGACCCGCGATTCGATTTTGAAAGGGATCTTCTTCTCAAAGAGCATGTCGGCGATCCGTTTCTTCAAGTTGTTGAGCGACTCTTGCCGGTTCGCCTCTTTTTTGTTGAGCAATTCCAAAATCTCGTTGTACTTCTCTGGCTCAAGGTATTTGAGGGAAAGGTCTTCGAGTTCCGATTGGATCGTGTAAATGCCAAGCCGGTGGGCGATCGGGGTAAAGACCTCGAGGGTCTCTTTGGCGAGGGCTTGCTGCCGCTCGGGCTTGAGAGCGTCGAGGGTCCGCATATTGTGGAGGCG
>JBAYEZ010000157.1:0-3201 GCA_041667485.1 Bacilli bacterium | reverse complement strand
GTGCGAGCCAGCAACATGAAGTCGCTCGTAAGGACCTCGGTGAGCTCGGCTCGGGTGTAACGGGCAAAACCGGCAATCGAGCCAAACGTCATCGAAAGAACCGGCAAAATCATCGAGCGGAACATTTCAAACGAGAACCAGCCCGCCGAAGCGTCGGCCCGCATGGCTGGCAGGATTTGCCAAGCATAAGAGAATACGTACTGGAGCAAGAAAGCATAGACGAAACTCGGAACCGAGATGAAGAGCATGACGAGGACGCTAAGAAAATGATCCTGCCACTTGTTCTTCTTAAGCGCCATGTAGATGCCGAGGAGAAGGCCGAGCGGAATCGAGATGAACATCGAGTAGACGTTGATGAGAACGGTCGGGGGCAAACGCTTGAAGAGAACGTCGGCGGGCGAGGAAAGCCATTCGATCTTATAAGAATAGCCCCACGGGGCGGAATTGCCGGGCGTGAAGAGGTTGGCGAGGAAGGTCCAGAGCTGCCGGAAAACCGGGATGTTGCGATAGGTAACTTTGCCAGCCGCATCCACCACTTTCTCCATTCGGCCTTGCGCCACCATGTTGAGATAGAAAATCTCGGGGTCTTTCATGCCGGAATCGGCATTGATAGGGAGCAAGCGGATCAAAATGAAGCAGATAAAGAAAATCGCGATGAAGGTGATCAGCATCAAGACGAGACGCTGAGCGATGTAAGCCAAAGTCTGTTTGGTTTCTTTGCTGGAATTTTTCAAAGACGAACGGATCTTGGAGAAGAACGAAAGGAAAGGATTGCTCTTTTGGGCCGCCACCGCGCCATTGGCAGTGGATTCGGATGCGTTAATTGAGACCTTTTGAGTCGATTCTTCTTTTGCTTTTTCTTTATCTTTTTGATTGTTCATTTTTAAAAAAGTCCAGGGGTATGAGGGGGAGAAATAGACGGGAACAGGCTGACTCCGCGCGAAGCAAAGCCAGCCTGTCATTATAGCGAGGCGACCCTAGTCTTGGTAAGCCTTATAGAGCTCGGAAAGATTGTTGCCGTGCTCGCTGACGAATTTGCTCCAACTCGCATCATCGTAAGCAAACTTCATGAAGCGGATTCCGCCATAGCCAATCAAGGAAACATAGGTCTTGGTCGCATTCTCGACTTTAAAGCCGAGCAAGGAGGAAGTGCCGCGGGCGACAAGCGGAATGGCCTCGAAACGGTTCAAGATGCCCGCTTCAAGTCCAGCTAAGACGTTGAGCTTTTGCGTGTGGACGCTGAGCCAAGCCTGATAATCCGGATCCGCCGAAGTAAGCTCGTCGCCATATTGGCCTTCGTTGAGCGTCTCGGTCATGTACTTAAACCAAGCATGAAAGCTCTTGGTCTCATCGGCGACGATCTTGCCATCGCCATTCGCGTCGATGCCAAGGTTGACATTATCCTGCTGGCCTTTGAAGCCGTATTCGCATGTCGAAGTGAACGTCTTGTCGCAATAGACCTGCATCAAACCGTAAGGATTGATGGCGGCGCCGCCCCAAGTGGAGAAAATCATATCGTAAGATCCGTTCTGGGCCGAGGTGTAATAGTCTTCATCCTTGACCATCGTGATCTTGAGCGAAAGCGCATCGGTGTTGGCTAATTTGCCATCGTTAACCACCGTCTTCTTGGCAGCATCGAGGATGCTCGTCCAAGCGCTGTTGATAAAATTGTACATGTTCTTGGTGACAGCCGAAGAATCATCGTAAACCCGGAATTCAATCGCGATGGTGTTGCCCGAAGCAAGATGGCCGGGTTCAGTCGAGGCGAGTTCTTCTTCAAGTCCTTTGGCGACGTAGTAGGTCGCTAAGGTCTTGTTGTAGCCAATCGAGGACTCGGGCAAAGCTTTCGCTTCCTCGGGAGTCGCGCCGCCGAGATTGCCATAGACCGCGTTATAGACCGACTTGCCTTGGCTGGTCGAGCGATAGCTTTCGCCCGTCGCCACGTTGGCCAAATAAAGATCGTTCAATAAGCCCGTGAAACCTTTGGAGCCGCTGGTCGCCTTGGCGGCAAAATCATTGCGGTCAAGGGCGAGGGATAAGCCTTCGCGGAAGTTTTTGTTGGCCAAGACCGTCTTGTTGTCGGCGCCGCTTTGGCGCTGAGCAAGCGTATCCCGTTTGGAGTTGAAAGAAATCTTCTGCGTATAAGATTCGTAGGTGGTTGAACGGCGGCCCGAGCCACCATAGTTCGTCATATCGTCGACGGTGAGATCGATATCGTCGAGGTTGCCCTTTTCGAATTCGCCCATCGCGGTCGCGTGGTCTTTGATAATGGTCGTGTTGATGCCCGTCATCTTGAATTGGCCAACGTGGTTATCATCGCTATAGCCATACCACTTTTCGTTGCGCTCGATCACAATCTTCTTGCCCGCTTCAAAATGGGTAAGTTTGTAGGGGCCATACGACATATAGTTCGCGACATCGTTGGTCGCGTAGGTCGTGGCTTTCGAGCCAGTCGGCAGGGTCTTGGTGAGCTTATCATAAAGCGCGGTGTTGACGAGCCAGTTGCCCGCGAGAGCAAATTTAAGGTTGAGATTGGTGATTGACTTGCTGAGATAAAGACGGAAGGAATAATCGCCCGTCGCTTTGATACCGACGTCATCCATGGTGATCGGCGTGGTCGCTTCGTGGGTGATGTAGGTGAAAAGCGGGAGTTCCCAAGCCCAAGTCTTCGATGTATTGCCCCCGCGGCCTAAGCCCGAGACAACGGTATAAAGATCGGCTTTGAGATCGGCGCGGTTGTAACGAGTCTGATTCGCCGCCGCCCAAGAAGAATCGTTGACATTTTTGACCGTGTAGACCTGCTTATCATCGAAAGCACTGAGGTCGATATCGGTCTGACTCTTGAACATCTTTTCTTTGACGTCGCCCGGCTTGGTGACGACCGCCCAATCGGCGGCATCATCTTTGCCTGTGTGATCGACAAACTTCCAAAGATAATCGGCGACGCCAGCGGTAATCCGCTGCGCAGCGAGCTCGAGAGCATCGCTGCCTTTGGTCGAACGATTGTTGAGGACGGTGTAAAAGGTCGTATCGGCATCGGCGTTGGAGAAAACACTGGCCACATAGGGGGTATATTTCCCTAAGTTGATGAACCAATAGCCCGAATCATCAGGGACTTTGCCCGACGAACTATCAATATAGGTATAGGCCGGCTCGATGGTCTGACGACCTTGCTTATAGAAGTTTTCAGCGTTGGCCAAG
>JBAYEZ010000156.1:0-3210 GCA_041667485.1 Bacilli bacterium | reverse complement strand
CGGTCTCGCCAAAGTCGGAAATACCCGCGGAAAAGGAAACCGCACAAGTCCGTTTGAGTTTGGCGATCACCCGCGAAAACCGAGCTTGGAGTTCTTCTTTATTAAAAGGAATGGCGCTCCCGATCAAAACCGACTTCGAATTACCGCTTTCGAAGATAGTGAAGGAATAAGGGGTAAACTCCTCGGCGATATATTGGCCAAGGTAATAGTTGACCAGTTCGCTGTCTTCGAAAGAGAGTTCATCCTCGTCTTGATCCGAATCAAAAATGGCGAAGAGAACGTAAGGCTCGTCGATTCCGATTCCGTCAGCTTTGAGTTTCTCGCGAAAGTTAGCTGGGATGCTTTTGAGCGTGACGAGTTTGTTGAGATCGTCACTTTGCACCATCTTGAGGACCGATTCGTTTCGTTCCTGAAGGTCTTTGATGTTTTTATCGACCGAGTACTTTTTATCCAATTCGACTTTGGCTTTGCTTAAAGCGTCAGAAATCTCTTCAAAGGTCACGGGCTTAGAGATGTAACCCACCACCCCAAGATCGATTGCTTGCTTGGCAAAATCAAAATCGTCATAGCCCGAAACGATGATAGCCTGAACGAGAGGAAGCTCTTGCTTGGCTTGCTTAATGAGTTCAAGGCCAGTAATAAAGGGCATCTTGATGTCGGTGATGATAAGATCGGGTTCAAGCGGAATCCCGCCCATCATCGCATCGTAGCCATTCTCATAAGTCCCAATCACTTTAAATACGTCGGCGTGGCGGTTAAGAAAACCCAAAAGGCGTTCCCGAACCGTTGCTTCGTCGTCCACGATGATGACGTTATACATAGCGAAAGTAATCTTAGCACAAAAAGGAAAGAAACAAAGAAAGGGCTCCCGAAGGAGCCCCGTTCGTCTGTTCTTCTCCGTCTCAGAGCGCCCAAATGGGACAAGTGATCAGGGTCAGCACTGTATTCAATGGCTTGGGCACAGATTGAATCATGCGATTCTTTAATCAAATTGAAACCGTCGATAAAAGCCGCCGAAACGCCTATCGTCGTAGAGACCAGCAAAAGACATAACCCGTATTGCCGAAAACCATGGCGGCAAAAGCATCAATTGAATGATCCGATAAGCCTTAGTTCCGTCCGCCTTGCTGAGTTTGTGAGGCTCACCCGGGTCATTGCCACAAAAAGCCCGGAGAAATCGACACCTTTCCCAACATCAAAGTTTGGGCCGCACTCCCAACTAATCGAAAAAGGAAGAAGGCCTGAATAAGAACGGCATTCAGCCATCCAATAATTGCAAATCTTCCTTTACTGCTTGCCCATATCCAAATCAAGGCATTCCTGCGCCCTCTCTTGGATGTTGGGTTCCTGTTTTGGATTGATAGTTGGTAATTGCTCCGTCAACCCCCTTGGCAAAAACGAAGGGAAAGGCAAGTTCATTGTAGTTGAGAACCCAATCAAAACTACAGGAATTTTAATAAAGAGTTTGTGACACTGTAAAGATATCTTTATCTCGGGTGGATTCGGAGCCTATTGACGGAGTAGCGTCATATATCGGTTCTACGACATGATTTTGAGAAAAAGTATGAATTCCGATTTTGGATAAATCGAATAAAAGTTTCATGAATACTTATAATATTCATCCGAAGATCGAACAATAAAAATCTTCATGGCTTGAGCGAAACGCTTCATGATAAAATACATTCTAACGACATCTATTCTTTGGCATTGACACCGATTACTCGTCTTTGAACTCCGTTTATTTTGAAGAAATGGCCTCGCGCTTCGCCGTCACTATTTTCCACTAATCTACACCAATCGTCATTTCATCAAGGAGCGGAAATAAGCGCATTCATCGTCGTTGGCTTTAATGGCGTTCTCTTCGTTAACGATGCAATGGAAGACGTGTTGAAGCTTATTGCCTTCCTTGCTGTGATACTCCTTGAAAACATAGGGAATCTTTTCTTTGTCCAAGACTGCGGTAAGGAGAGGATTCTCATCTTTAATGAAGTCCTTCTCCCCCGTCAAGATATAGCAAGGTGGAAAGCCTTCTTTAATCGCCCCGAGGACGTCGTAACGGGGGTCGTCCCGGTTATAATGCTTTCCTAAATAAAGCGGCCAAATGTAGTTTTCGCTTTCGACTTTATAGGAACCGCCTAAGCGGTGATAACTCCCGCAGTTGAGGCCAAGGCCTTTGATTGGGAGCGGGAAGCGAAGAGAAAAGTATCTCGCGTAATCGGAATTATGTTGGGCCGCCTCGTATTGGATGGCCAAGTTGGCTCCGGCCGAATCGCCGACGAGGAAAACGTTATTTAAATCAAAGCCATACTCTTGTGCGTGGGCTTTGGCCCACGATAAAACCTGATCGATGGCGCTTAGGGGGTAAGGGAACTTTTTTCGCGGCGCCAAGATATAGTTGAAGCAGATGACGGCAAAACCGCGCCGCGCCAAATCTTTGGCGTAAAGATGATAGATTTCTTTATCGCCATAGCACCAGCCACCGCCATGGATCACGACGAGGGTCGGCAAAGCCCCGCTAAGTTTTTCCGGCCGGTGGACATCAAGTAAATGACTCTTACCTAAGCCTGAAGTATAAGAGAGATTCCGATACGAAATTACGCCGACGGGCTCTGGGATTTTGCGGTTCCGCTCCAAGTCACCTTTGCGGATAAAGCGACGGACTTGCCAAACTTTGAAATACATTTGTTTGCCTCGTTGAGTTTCATTGTCTCATGTTTTTTCTTTCACCGAAGCGAAAAGTGAAGAAAAGGGCCATCTCGAGAAAGATGGTCCCTCGTTTTAGGCCGCCGTATCGGCGCGGCTAATCGTAATTTCGCCTACGGCATCAACGCCGACGGAATAGGCATCCGTCGTGTTGAGTTCGCCCTTGACGATCTTCTCGGCTAACGCCGTCTCGACCTTGTCTTGGATGAACCGTTTGATCGGACGGGCGCCATAGACGGGCGAATAAGCGTTCTCGAGGACGTAATCCTTGAGTTTCTTCGTGAAATCGACCTGGTAGTATTGCCCCGCCAAACGAGCTTTGAGTTCGTTTAGCATCTTCTCGACGATCTTGTACTGAACTCCCTTGGTGAGAGGGTTGAAGTAGACAATCTCATCGATTCGGTTGAGGAATTCTGGCTTAAAGGTCTGATGGAGCAGTTTCTCCACCGGCTCCTTTTGACCCGCGAGGATGGATTCGCTCCCGAGGTTCGACGTCATGATGATGAT
>JBAYEZ010000155.1:0-3233 GCA_041667485.1 Bacilli bacterium | reverse complement strand
GGCCTTATTACCTCTATGCGCCGAAAGTCGTCGGCGCCCGCGATCCGAGCGCGATCAATTTGCTCGGCCTCATCTGTGCTGAAGGCAGTTACCGCGGCACTTTAGAAGATAACTACCATGGCGTATCAACCCTCTCACGGGATCGCCAGTAAGGAGAAATGAACTATGGACGTCACCGAAAGAAACGCCGTCGACGATCTCGATAATTTCGAGCCTGTCGCACGCATCATCGTCATCGGAGTCGGCGGAGCCGGCAATAACGCGGTCAACCGGATGATCGATGAGAATATCCAAAACGTAGAATTTTACGTTGCCAATACCGATAAGCAAGCATTAGCCACCTCCAAAGCCCCGAATCGGATCGTTTTGGGCGATGAGGTCACCAAAGGCCTCGGCGCCGGCGGCGATCCCGCGGTCGGCAAACAAGCGGCCGTCGCTTCAACCGAGAAAATCAAAGCGATCGTCAAAGGGGCCGACATGGTCTTCATCGCGGCGGGCATGGGTAAGGGCACCGGCACCGGCGCAGCCCCAGTTATCGCCAAAATCGCTAAGGATTCCGGCGCTCTCACGGTCGCGATCGTCACCCGTCCTTTCACTTTCGAAGGGCCGAAACGGATCAGCAATTCGGTCGAAGGCCTCTCCGAGCTCAAAGATGCCGTCGATTCGATCATCATTGTCTCAAACGATAAACTCTTGATGTCGAGCGGGAACGCCCCAATCGATCAAGCTTTCAAAGAGAGCGACCGCATCTTGGCTCAATCGGTCAAGACGGTGGCCGATTTGATTTTGATGCCCGCCCTCATCAACCTCGATTTCGCCGATGTCCGTTCTACCCTGAAGTCGAGCGGCATCGCCTTGATTGGCTTCGGCACGGGCCAAGGTCCCAACAAAGCCGAAGACGCGGCCGAAAACGCAATCAATTCGCCCTTACTTGAGGCCTCGATTTCCGGGGCTAGACGCGCCATCTGCGCCGTCACGTGCGGCTCGGGCGTCACTCTCTACGAGGCTCAGGAATGCGTCGCCCGTATCAACGAACAGGCGGGTGGAGCCATCGATATTAAGTTCGGTGTTTCGATCAACCCGAATCTCATCGATTCGATCGTCGTGTCGGTCATTGCAAGCGATTTCACCGAAGAATACGATTTTACCTCGGTTCCGCAGCTCAAGATCCCGAAGGACAAGAGCCAACTCGGTAGCGGCGTCGATTCCGTTCAGAAAGAGCAAGTCGCCAAGATCGAGGAAAGCGAAGACAAGTCCGGCGATAAGCAAGAGGATTTGGCGGGGGATATCCTGCCCGACTTTCTCAAAGGCACTAGCGAAGATAAAGACGATAGTGGCGATTCGGGAACCGGGAGTAACGGCGCCGGCGGTCTCTACTAATATCAACCCCGCAAGGAGGCCTGCTTTTCTTTCTCCGGGAGAGCGGCCCCCTTTTTCTTGCATTTATCCCCTCTTATCCTTATAGTTAGTGCGGCGAAAAAAGAAGACAAAAGACTCAGTAGGAGACGCCAGCGAGCCCCTTGGATGCAAACGGGGCAAGCCGAAAAGCCATCGCTTCTTTAGCCCCTAGACCGAAAACAAGTAAGTCTGGCGTTCCTCCTGCGTTAAAGGAAATGAGGGCAGCGCAAGCTGAACTAAGGTGGTACCGCGCGAAATGCGCCCTTAGGAAACTGAGGGCGTTTTTTATATCCCTCAAGGGAGAAAGTATGGAATTAAAAGACACGTTGCTCTTCCCGAAAAGCGGGTTTGAAATGCGAGGCAATCTGACTCAAAAAGAGCCAGTAATGCTCAAGAAATGGCAAAATGAGAAAATCTACGAAAAGATGAATGAAGCCCGGGAAGGCTGCACCGAATATCTGCTCCACGATGGCCCGCCTTACGCCAACGGCGACATCCATTGCGGTCATATGCTGAACCGCTTGCTCAAGGATTTTGTGATTCGCTATCAGAACATGTGCGGCCACAAAACCCCGTTTGTTTTTGGCTGGGATACCCATGGTCTCCCCATCGAGGTGAAATTGACTAAGAGCGGTATCAACCGCAAAGCGATCAGCGTGATGGAATTCCGCAATCTTTGCCGCGATTACGCTTATAAACAAGTCGACAAACAAAAGGCCCAGATCGTCCGCTTGGGCTGCCTTGGCGATTACGATCATCCTTATTTGACCCTGATGCCGGAATTCGAGGCTCGCGAAATCGATGTTTTCGCCGCGATGGCCCTCAAAGGCTTGATCTACAAAGGCTTGAAGCCGGTTTATTGGAGCCCCAGTAGCGAGAGCGCCTTAGCCGAAGCCGAGGTTGAATATCAAGACGTCTTGGCAAAAACCATATACGTTTCCTTCGACGTCGCCGATGGAAAAGGTCTCTTGCCTGAGGATGCCGAAATCGTGATTTGGACGACCACCCCGTGGACGATCCCGGCCGATTTGGCTTTGACCGTCAACCCGTTATTTGAGTATGGCTTGTTCGACACGAACCGGGGCAAGTTCGTCTTCTTGCTCTCGCTCAAAGCCCGCCTGAGCGAAGAGCTTGGCTTAACGAAATGCGATTTAGTTAAGACCTTCAAAGGCCAAGAGATGGAATATATCACGGTCAATCATCCTCTTTATAAGAGACTGTCGACCGTTATCGTCAACTCCTTCGTCACCGAAGATTCGGGCACCGGCGTCGTTCATACCGCGCCAGACCATGGCGTCGATGACTTCAATGCCTGCCTCAAATATGGCATCAAACCTTTCTGCCCGGTCGATGAACGTGGCGTGATGCACCTGGAGGAAGACGATCCGTGCAATGGCAAATTCTACGAAGAGGCCAACGATATCGTGATTGAGGAATTGAAAGCGAACGGCCATCTCCTCAAAGAGGTCGATATCACCCATAGTTATCCCCATGATTGGCGGACCCATAAGCCGATTATTTTCCGGGCGACGCCGCAGTGGTTTTGCTCGATCGAGCCGATTCGTGACGAGCTTTTGAAGGCGATTCACGAAATCCATTGGGAACCGGCTTGGGGCGAAGGCAAGATGGTCAACATGATCAAAGATCGGAGCGATTGGTGCATTTCGCGCCAGCGTGCCTGGGGCGTTCCGCTTCCGATCATCTATAACGAAGATGGCTCGCCGATCATCGAAGAGGCAGTCTTTAAGCGCATCCGCGACATCATCGCGAAAGAAGGCTCCAATGCCTGGTTCGCTAAGAGCGAGAAAGAACTCTTGCCCGAAGGCTATAACAAT
>JBAYEZ010000154.1:0-3241 GCA_041667485.1 Bacilli bacterium | reverse complement strand
AGCAAATCGACGATGGTGCCATCGAAAATGGCTTTTCGCACTTCTTCAGGCGAAGTCTTGCGCTTAAAACCAACGTAGAGAGCGGGCCTCGTTCTCCGTCAAAGAAAGCGGCAATTCCACGGCAAGTTTTGCCATGTTTCACCCAAAAGAAACGGATATTCTCGTCGGACGAGGAAAAAGCCAAGCCATCTTCCCCCGTTGGCTTCAAAAAAGTTGGATTGAAATCAAGGGCAACGCGATGCCCTTTTCCCAAACAAGCCAAGCAACAAAATCTTTCGAAATGATTTAATCCATCGGCACCAACTTTTCCATGACCGCCTGTATCGCGTGGAGCGTGAGCCAATTGGTGCCAAACACCAATAAATAAAAGCCTCCTCACATCCTAGGAAGGCGCATGGGCAAGCTCGCAAAGGACTACGCCGACTGGTGCGGCCGTCTTAAAGACAACGAGATCAGAAAAAGGCACTTTCTCAACAGATTATTTCTCGCAAGAGCAAGCGCTGCCGGATCGGGCCTTTTGAAGCAACTCTTTGGCCTGTTCCGCCGTGAGGACGCGCCCCATCGAATAGATTTTGCCATCGATGACGAGAGCCGGCGTTGACATGATGCCCAGCGCCATGATCCCTTCCGAATCTTTGTAGAATTCCACTTCGTCGGTGATGCCGAGTTCCTTGGCCGCCTTAACGACAGCCTCATAATTGGCCACCGAGCGTTTGCATCCGCATCCTAAAGCTTGAATTTTCATTGTTTTACCCCCAGGGATAAATTCCATTGGTCTTTTTCCGACGAATCAACTTTGGCGAGACGATTTCACTTCATATTGCCGATCTCAGAATCGTCCTCCTTTCCCTCTAACGTCGGACTTGAGACTCGATTCTCCGCCTTCTTCACATCGAACCAACCTTTCGTCTTGTTGGAGATCTTGACCAGCAAAAGCATGGTCGGCACCTCAACGAGCACGCCGACGATGGTCGCAAGAGCAACGCCTGGTCGATCCGGAAAAAGAGTAATGGCAACTGCCACCGCAAGCTCGAAGAAATTACTCGCTCCAACCATGGCAGCGGGAGAAGCAATATCATGAGGAAGTTTCAATAATTTCGCCGTCCCATAAGTAAGGCTGAAGATAAAGAGCGTTTGAATCGTCAAGGGGAGGGCGATGAGCAGAATATGAAGCGGGTTGTCCCAAATCAGTTTCGCCTGAAGCGAAAAGATAAGAACGAGGGTCAACAGAAGGCTAGCCGTCGTAAATTTTGACGTCTTTCGGATCACATGATTAAGCTGCGCCTGGCCTTTCTTCTTGATCACGAACCAGCGGGTCAGCACGGCCAAGCCCATAGGCAAAACGATAAAAATCAGAACGGAGAAAAACAAAGTTCCCCAAGGGATAGCGAAGCCACCGACGCCAAGAAGGAAGCCGCTAATGGGAACATAAAGAAGAAGAATGATGAGATCGTTTGTTGCGACCTGAACCAATGTATAGGCAGGATTTCCTTTCGTGAGGGAGCTCCAAATGAAAACCATCGCAGTGCACGGTGCCGCCCCAAGCAGAACCGCACCGGCCAAATAGTCCTTGCCAACATCAGGCATGATTCCTTTATATATCACAAGGAAAAACAGAGCGGCAATTCCATACATCGTGAAGGGTTTGATAAGCCAGTTTACCGTCCAAGTCAGGAAGAGTCCTTTTGGGTTCTTGCCAACCTCCTTCACGCTTTTGAAATCGATTTTGAGCATCATCGGGTAGATCATGACCCACAGCAAAATCGCGATGACCACGTTGACGCCATAGACCTCGAATTTCGTGATGAATTCCGGAATGGAGGGAACGAATTTTCCAAGCAAAACACCAGCGGCCATGCAAAGGAGCACCCACACGGACAATAATTTATCAAAAAGTTTCATAGAATCCTTCCTAAATCAATAAGTAGCCAAACGCGTTGAATAAGTAACCGATCGCGATGATCCCGAAAACCACCGCCCCGACAAAGACGACGAGGAGCTTTGGCTTCACGGCTTTGCTCAGCATGATGAGAGAGGGCAAAGACAAGGCGGTCACACTCATCATGAAGGCCAAGACCGTACCTAAGCCCGCGCCTTTCCCATAGAGGGCCTCGGCCACCGGAAGAGTCCCGAAGATGTCGGCGTACATCGGCACGCCCACCAAGGTGGCAACCAAGACACCATACCAAGTGTTGCCGCCCAAAACGTTCTCGACCCAATCCGCTGGAATCACGTTATGGATGAGGGAGCCAAGAGCAACGCCAATCACGATGTACCAAAAGACTTTCTTGTAGGTCCCCCACATCTGATCACGAGCATAAAGAAAGCGGTCTTCCCGACTCAATTCGGGGGCCTCGATGTCAATGGCTGAGGGTCCGGCCTTGACGAAATCCTTAACCTCTTTCCCGATTCCCGTCATCTCGATGATTGTTCCGCCGACGACAGCAATGATGAGCCCAACGATGACATAGGCGATGGCGATGGGCCAGCCAAAGAAGCCGACGAGAAGCATCAAAGACCCCAAATCGACAAGCGGGCTCGAAATCAAGAAAGAGAACGTAACGCCGCTCGATAGTCCAGCCCGGGTGAAGCCAATGAAAATAGGAATTGAAGAACAGGAGCAGAACGGCGTCACCGTGCCCAATAAGGCCCCGATGACGTTGGCTCCAATGCCATGGAACTTGCCCAAGATTTTCTTGGTTCTTTCAGGCGGGAAATACGACTGAATATAGGAGACGAAGAAGATCAACACGCAAAGCAAAATTCCGATCTTGATGAAATCAAAGACGAAAAATTGGACGGAACTTTCGACACGGTATTGCCAAGAATCCCCCGCAAAAGCCCCTCCGATTCCCGTTATGGCCAATCCTAGAACGTAATTGAGCCATCTCATGCCAAGAACTTGATCGCTCAAAAAATCCCAAGGGATCTTCGCTTTGTCCCAGCCGATGGTGAACCCCAATATCACATTGAGGGCGATAAGGAATAAAATCAGGCCCACCGTCCACCAAAACCACGCCTTTTGATAGCATTTCTTCACAGGAATCTGCTTAGGGCCTTCTTTAATTTCTTCCATAGTTAAAATAAGCCTCCACCGCTCTTTTTTTCGCTTAATCTATTTTTTCCCGCAGCAACCGCACGAACACTCGCCCGTTTGGGGACAGCAAAGAGAATCGAGATAATCAGCCATTTCGCAGAGCGCTTTGGCGTTGAGCGAATAATGGCACCACTTGCCCTCTTT
>JBAYEZ010000153.1:0-3249 GCA_041667485.1 Bacilli bacterium | reverse complement strand
TCCTCGAGCGGAAACTCCTCGCCCTCCAAAGCGACAAACGTGCGGCGGAAGCCCACATCGAAGACGGGGCGAAGGGCGATGCAATCTTTATGAAATACGCTGAACTCAATAACCGAATGAGTTCGTTCGACTATGAAGGACTGACGGTTGAACTCGATCCCTCGCGAAGCCTTTCCGGCAACGCCCAACTTTATTATCGACGGGCTAAGAAGGCCAAAGAGACACTGAAACTCAATGAGGCGAACCAAGCCCAAACCGAGAAAGATCTTTCCGACGTCCAGGCCGCTCTCCTTCAACTCACCTCTTGCGATGAAGAAGGGCTTGAAGAGTTAGCAAAGGAGCTTGATATATCCCCGCAAAAGTCTCCGCAAAAGAAAAAGAGCGGGGATTGGAGGGGCTTATCGCATGACTCGATTCCTTTCGAGGTCGATCTCCGCAGCACCAAGATTCTCTTTGGCAAAAGCGCCAAACAGAACGACTGCTTGACCTTCTTGCTCGATACGGTCAAAGACCACCTTTGGTTCCACGTGAATGGCGCGACCGGCTCTCACGTGATGATCAAGAAAGAAAACCCAACGGACGAGGAGATCCGCACCGCTTGCGAAATTGCCCTCCTCAATAGCGGCGAAAATGATGGCGATATTATCTACACCTTGCGAAAAAACGTTCGCAAAGGGAACGTGATGGGACTCGCTATCGTCAAAGATGGCAAAACAATCCATCTCAAGAGCATTCGACCCGAGACCCGCACCCTCTTAGCGGGCGCGGAAAGGATGAAGCTTTAAAATAGTGCGCATTTTCCTTTCCTTTTGCTTCCTCCTCCTTGTGTTCTTGGCGAACCTCGATAGAATGAAGGAAAAGCTTTTATGGGTGTCATCGAACAACTTTTTCAAAAACTGACCAACGAAAATGCGCGCAGCGTCGTCTATTTGACCGATGGTTTTTCCAATGCCTCGTATCTGATCAACGACGAAAAAGTTTTCCGCTTGAAAAAAATCTCGGACTCCCCTTTCTATTCCGCCCAAAACGAAGGGGCCATTCTCAAACTGATAGCCCCGAATCGAATCGGACCGAAACTCTACTACTT
Organism: Bacilli bacterium; assembly: GCA_041667485.1. Classification (GTDB taxonomy): domain Bacteria; phylum Bacillota_I; class Bacilli_A; order RFN20; family CAG-826; genus UBA4951. The sequence continues at coordinate 2,162 of JBAYEZ010000153.1, read as the reverse complement.
CGACTATGCGACTGGCAACATGATTGACCGCTATATCGAGGGGGACCACCGTTTCGTCGCCCCTGACATCACTGGCGAAGACATGAAGGCACTCGCCCTCATCATCAAGCGGCTCCACGCGATTCAAGGCTGCACTTCGGAATTCTATCCTTTCCAACGCTACCAGTCCTATCAACTCCGGAGCGGGCTGTCCCTCTATCCGGAGGAGGAAAATAAAATCTCTGCAAAAGCCCGCTCCTTTTATACTTCAGAGCCGTTGGTGCTCTCCCACAACGACCTCGTCCACGACAACATCCTCAAAAACAAAAAAGGACAGATCGTCATCATCGATTATGAGACGGCCGGCCTCAACAACGAGTTCTTCGATCTTGCTTCCCTCTTAAGCGAGAACAAAATCTTCGCTTTGGACAAAATCGCCTTCTTCCTCAAGGCCTACTTTGGCGGCGCCTATAGCGGAAACCATCTCAAAAAGACCATCCTATGGATGGCCTATGAGAATTATCTCTGGTTCTATTGGGCCAGCTGCCGCTACAAGGAAACCCATTATGAAGGGTTCAACGCCATTGCCAAAGACAAGAAAGATGCAATCGATCTCTTCAGCGATTTTTATTCGAAACATCCGGATTGCTGGGTAATGTAGCTAACGGAGGCGCCGACGGGTCTATCCGCTTGGCACTTTTCTTTTTCTTGATCAAACGAATCAGGAGAATCACGCCCCAGCAAAACAGAGCGCCAATTGCATAGCCAGCGGTGTCAGTTCCGATATCGGCCCAATTGCCCGAGCGGCCAAAGTTAAACCAGACGTTGCCGAGATATTGAATCATCTCGGAAAAACTGGCCAATAAGAAGCCAATCCCCGTTCCAATCGTGAGGCCGAGCCAGTCTCTTTTGGGGTCGGCATAGAAGAGATTGAAGAAAATCAAACCGATGATCGCCGTTAAAAAGAAGAGGGTAAAGTGCCCGGCCGCCTTGCGCATGAAACTCGCAAACGAATTGAAGTTGCTGTCGTTGATGAGGCCTGGATCGGTCACATTCAATTGGAAGCTCGAGGTAAGAGAGGAGTTGCTGACCGAAGTGATGGTAATCAATGAGGTCCCACGCGCAAGGGCGGTCAAAGCGACGGTGGTCGTGCCGCTATTGCTGACGCTTACCACCTCGGTGTTGCTCGAGGTAACCGTAATCGAGCGATCGGCGGTATTCGTTGGCGAAAAAGTGGCGGAAAGAAAGAGCTGGTTGTTTGTATTCAAGGCCCGGTCATCGACGACGGAAGGGAGCATCGCTTTTGCAGGCGCCCCCACGATGGGCAAGGTGATTTCCGCAGTCAAGGCAGCGTCGGCGTTAGCGATGGCTTTGATCTTCACGTCCCCTGACTTCCGATAGCCCTGAACGCGGCAAGCGGGTTCCCCTGTTTCATCGAAATAACTCATGGCCCCTGTTTTTTCATCATAAGAATAAGGAATAATCTTGGCCGCGAGCGGATCAAGCGATACGAAACTCACGCCTTTATCGGTCGGCGTCGTGCCGTCAAAAGAAGCCTTGACAACGGCGGAATAATCCAGATAATTCTCTTCTTTGCCCGTGTAGGCATTCTTGAACTTCAAGAAAAAGTCATAGTCGGTGAGGTAGGTCGTCCCCCTCGAAGTCAAACTGAGCGAAGTCGGCTTCGTCGCCGCGATAGTGCCATCGAGAGAGAAAGCATAGCGCTTGCTCATATCGCCCCCAATAGTGACGTTTGCCTCATTGCCACTCAAAGCACCGAGGACCCGAACGACCCCGTTGGAATCGACGCTTAAATTGGGGTCGCTTGAAGCATAACTAAGGCGGGCTGGATCAAAATATCTCCGCAAATCATGGTCGCTTTTCTTTTCGGAGGCGGAAACCTCGCTCCGCGGATCCTCCAAAACGATCGAAAGCGGATAACCCACCCCTAACGCCAGAGGCTTCACGCCAGTCGGGGCGTTGGCGGCCTGATAAACGCTCGGAGCCAAGAGGTCACAGACTTTGAAGCGGTAGGAAGCGGTAATCGAACTACCGGCTTTGATTGTGATTTCATAAGGGTCGGCAGCGATTTTCATCGCATTGATCCGCAGATAGATCTCGTTAGTGTTGTTATTGATGCTGCGAGCAATCGAAAAGTCCGTCCCTTCGATACCGCTAGCGGC